>JAQGOW010000368.1 GCA_028293405.1 Verrucomicrobiales bacterium | reverse complement strand
ATGCCGGGACGCAGGAGTATATGGATGAAATCAATCGCAGCGAGGTGTCACTGGACAAGATCATCTCGAACATTTTGACCGTGGCGCATCAACGCCCAGTGATTATCCAGAGTTTGTTTACGAAGTTGAATGATGCTGAACCGCCAGCTGAAGAGATCGATGAATACATCAATCGTCTCCAGGAATTGAAGAACGGTGGAGCGAAAATTTCAATGGTGCAGATTTATTCAGCGACACGACCGATGTCGCACGGTACGTGCGGACATTTGCCGTTGAAGTTCCTGGCGAACGTCCGGCAGAGGATTAAGGGGATTGGGTTGAGGGCGGAGGTCTTCTGACAGAGAGTGTTCAGTGTTCAGTGTTCAGTTTCCAGTATTGAACCTCCTCCGCACTAACGGCATTGTTGCGCAATGAGTGGGAAGAACGCTTCGGCCAATGATCGTTTACCATATGCACGCAGTTTTAAGGACTTAACTGTTTACCAGAAAGCACGGGTCCTCAATCGAGAGGTGTTCAGGATTACGAAGACTTTTCCTCGCGATGAGGCGTTCTCGTTAACTAGCCAATGGCGGCGTGCGTCGCGCAGCATAGGCGCTCAAATTTCAGAAGCATGGGCAAAGCGCAGATACCCGGCGCACTTCCTGAGCAAGTTGACCGACGCCGACGGTGAACAGATGGAGACGCAGCATTGGACGATTGTCGCGTATGACGACGGTATATTTGCAAAGAGGAAGCGAAGCGTTTAGGCGAGTTGACAATGGAGATTGGCCGAATGCTCGGCGAAATGATGCAAGATCCAGAATCATTCCGTGGAGACGATTTCACTGGAAGGCTGCGTGAGGACTCGTCGCCATACTTCTGCTCCAGCCCGCAATCGAACTTCTCCGACTGAATACTGAATACTTCTGCACCTTCCGGGCCAGCCACACCGCGTCTAAGGAATTTCCTTAGTGCCCATAATTAGCCTTCACACATCACATCTGGCAGCGCTCCCAATAGGCAAAAATTGTCGACTAGTCTTTAATTGTCCACATGCAAACAACAATTGCCCAACCAAACCTGGACAACGCGGCAAATAAGCGGCAGCAGAATAAAAACCTGATTCATTCACTCACCGCTTCCAAAATTTACCAGGATTACGAACGCGCCTTCACCGAAGCCACCGGCCTTCCCGTCTCCTTTCGCCCGGTGGAATCGTGGCAGTTGCCCAATCACGGCCGCCGCAATGAGAACGGTCTTTGTGCGTTGCTCGCTGAAAAGAGCAAAGCTTGCGCGTCCTGCCTCCAGACCCAGCAGGAGCTTTCGGAAAATGCGCAGTTCGAGCCTTACACCGCGACCTGCCGCGTTGGCTTGGTTGATACGGCCGTGCCGGTTCGCCAGGGTGAGCAATTGATCGGCTTCCTCCAAACTGGCCAAATTTTGCGCAGGAAGGCGTCGCAAGCGCAAATCGCGCGCACCGCCAAGCTCGTGGCGGAATGGGGTTTGGACATCAGCTCCGAGCAATTGCAAAGCCTCTACGCCAACACCAAGGTTATTTCGCCATGCCAATACGATGCGGTTGTGAAGCTGCTGGCTATTTTCGCCGAGCACATCGCGCTGGTTTGCAATCAACTCCTGGTGCAACAACACAATTCCGAGCCGCCAGCGATCACGCGCGCCAAAGAGTTCATCATCGAAAACCAAACTGAAGACCTGTCCCTCGGCCAGGTTGCCAAGGCGGTTAACACGAGCACGTTCCATTTTTGCAAGATGTTCAAGAAGTCCACCGGGTTGAACTTCACCGACTACGTCTCGCGCGTGCGCATCGAAAAGGCGAAGAACCTGTTGCTCAATCCAAATTTGCGCATCAGCGAAATCGCGTATGAAGTCGGATTCCAGTCGTTGACGCACTTCAATCGCGTGTTTAAGAAAATTACCGGGCAGTCGCCGAGCAATTATCGGACACAGTTGGGAGCGCACTGAGTTGACACAAAACAGTGGTCAGTCCGCTGATCGATGGTCCTTTAATACTGAGTTTCCTCTACAATATGGGCCTGCCCCAGTATATGTTGGCGCGATGCATGATGGTTATCGCACTTGGAGCAAGGCGAAGTTGGTCGAGCGGTTGGCCTCTCTCGAGCAGTATCATTTGCAATCCCAAGCTTTAGTTGATCGCGACCGCGAGACGGCCCAGGACGCCTTGCGCGATAGCGAGGAACGACTGCGCGCCATTTGGCAGACGGCAGTCGAAGGCATCGTCACCATTGATGAACGCGGCCGGATCGAAAGCATGAATCCCGCGGCGGAACGAATCTTCGGTTACGCCGCCGCCGAGTTGATTGGCAAAAACGTTAAGGTTCTGATGCCCGCGCCTTATCGCGAAAATCACGATGGGTATTTGGACAATTACAAACGCAGCGGCCACGCCAAAATTATCGGCATCGGCCGGGAAGTGGTCGGTCAACGCAAAGACGGCACGACGTTCCCGATGGACCTCTCGGTCAGCCAGGTGAAGTTGCACGATAAAATGATTTTCACCGGTTTCGTGCGAGATATCACCGACCGCAAACGGTTGGAAAAAGAAATTTTGCAGATCAGCGAACTGGAACAACATCGCATCGGCCAGGACCTGCACGACGGCATTTGCCAGCACATGACCGCCATCGAATTGATGGCCGAAGTGTTGGAGACAAAACTGGCGAAACAGGCAAAGTCGCTCGCGCCGGACGCGGAGAAAATCGCTCGTGAGACGCGCGAGGTCATCAGCCAGACGCGCGCGTTGTCGCGGGGTTTGTCACCGGTGTTGCTCGAGTCCGAAGGGTTGATGTCGGCGCTGAAGGAATTAGCGTCTAACACGCACGATATTTTTCGCATCTCGTGCCAGTTTTTCTGCCTCAAACCGGTGCTGATCGACGACCTCACGACAGCGACACACCTTTATCGCATCGCGCAAGAAGCGGTGAGCAACGCGATTAAACACGGCAAAGCGCACGAAATTCAGATTGTGCTCTCGCTCGAAGGCGGCACTTTAACGCTGGCGATCCAAGACGATGGCGTCGGCATTCAATCGCCCGCGACGAAGAAAAAAGGCATGGGCCTGCAAGTGATGAAGTATCGAGCCGGGATCATTGGCGGGTCAGTTGAAGTTCGCAAATCGGACAACGGCACGCGCGTCATTTGTACGATCAATCGCTAACAACAAATGCTCGCGACAAAAAACAATTCCGCAAAGAAACGCATCGTGATCGTCGACGATCATCCGATGATGCGCCAGGGATTGGTCGCGCTGATTCAGAATGAAAAAGATCTCGAAGTGGTCGCCGAAGCGGAGAACGCGAGCCAGGCGTTTGAGGCGGTGCAGAAGTTTAAACCCGACCTGTTGCTCGCCGACATCACCTTGCCGGATAAGAGCGGTTTGGAATTGATCAAGGACATCCAGGCTGCCGGTGGCGCGACTCCTTCTATTCTCGTCATCTCGATGCACGACGAGGCGCTCTACGTTGAACGGGTCCTGCGCGCGGGCGGTCGCGGTTATATCATGAAGCAGGAAGGCGGCAAAAAATTGATGGTCGCCATTCGCCAAGTTTTAAACGGCCAGATTTATGTCAGTGAAAAGATGTCGTCCAAGATTCTGGAGATTTTCTCCGGTCGACGTCCTGAGGCCAGCAGTTCACCGGTCGAAAAATTGACGGATCGCGAGTTCGAGGTTTTTCAATTGATCGGCAAAGGCCTGACCACCTTGCAAATGGCCAACGAACTTCACGTCAGCACGAAGACGGTCGAAGTCCATCGCGCCAATATCAAAGCTAAGCTCAGCATGAAAACTGCGCCGGAATTGCTTCGTTACGCGGTGCGTTGGGCGGAATCGCAATCGACGTCGTGAACCGCTGAACGTCCTCGAGGCCGCACTCGTCGCTTACACGCGATCGACGTGCACCAAGGTTTTCACCGCGCGATTGCCAGCGGCCATGGAACGGAAGAGGTCAGGTAATTGCGCGAGGTTACATTCGCCGTTGATGAATTGTTTGGCGGGCACTTTTCCAGACTCGATCAACTGCAACGCGCGGCGAATTGTTCGCGGGGTGTGATGGAAACTGGCGAGCAGCGTCAGGTTTGAATAATGCAGCAAACCTGTGTCGAGCGACACGGAGGTTCCTGATGGGCAACCACCGAAGAAATTTACTTTGCCGCCTTTGCGCACGACTTGCACACAGGCTTCCCACACTTCAGGTTTTCCCACTGCTTCGACAACTGCGTCGAATGGTTTAGCGGCATGTTGTTTGATCGCTCCGACGAGATCAGCCGCACCTGTGACGTCGATCACTTTACTTGCGCCAAGTTTGCGTGCGGCTTTCAAGCGCGCTTCACCGCGACCGGCAACAGTCACATTGCACTTCGCGCTTCGAGCGAGGGCAACGAACATCAAGCCAAGTGGTCCCGCACCAATGACGAGAACGTTTTCGCCAGCGCGCATTTTCAAATCTTCCCAACCTTGAACCGCACAGGCTAACGGCTCGGTCAGCGCAGCGTCGCGAAACGAAGTCGTTTTCTTAAGGCGAAGCATGTTTTTCTGCACCAGGCGCGGAGGGAGGACGATCGACTCGGCATAAGCGCCGTTTAGAAACAGCAGATCGTCACAAAGGTTTTCCTGCTCGTGTTTGCAGAAGAAACAGCGGCCGCACGGGGCGGAATTCGCGACGGCAACACGATCGCCAATTTTCCATCCACTCACGCCAGCGGCGATTTCGGAAATTTCACCGGCAAGCTCATGACCGAACACGGCCGGTGGTCGAATCATTTTTGCGTGGTATCCGCGTTTGAAAACCTTGAGGTCGGTCCCGCAGGTCAACGCCGCACGAATGCGCACGCGGACTTCACCGCGTTTCAGTTTGGCCGGTTGGACGTTCTCCACGCGCATGTCTTCGCGCCCATATAACACTGCTGCCTGCATGCGCCCGAGCATAGAAGCTGACATTGAAACATCAAATGGAATCAGGCATTGCTGCACGAGCACTTCGCAAAGCACATTTTCGTGATTCAAAGAATTCTATTTACAAGCGTTGCCGGAGGTATTAGAAACTTTGGACCCCCAAAGAGTTAATCCGGCCCCGACCAGCCTTATGGGCCTTCACACTGGAAGGAACTATGTATGAAAACAAAAACGGCAGCTTTGGAAACCATTCGTCCCCTCGCGACAAGCAGGTCTTTTCCGCCGAGGCGTGACTACGCGTCTCTCTCGATCAAAGATTTGTTGGACGCGCGCGAAGCGTACCACGTGTTTCTCTCGTCGCTCGAGAACGTCGTCGCGACGGCGATCGGCAGATACATGATTCACGAAAAGGATTGGTTTGCGAAACATCCACCAACTGAACCTCGCCCAGACAACGTGAAGAAAATTTCGGAGCCCAAAACTCTGGCCAACACCGTAATGCGCCCGTGGTCATGGCCGGCCGTCCTGGTGTTCGTCAAACAATGGGAAAGCGCCGAGAAATTAGGGTCGAACACCATCCCGCGAACGTTATACCTGCCGGATGGCCGAACCGTTCCAACGTGCGTTGTTGTCGCTCGCCCGGATGAATCGCTCCCGCACCGCCCTGCTCTTGCCACACATGCCAGCGAATTGATTGGCGCTAACTATCCTTGCCTGCGCGAACATCAGGGCGAACAAAGCACCGGCACGATCTCGTGCCTCGTTCGAAAAGCCGGGTCCTATTATGCGCTAACCAGCCGACATGTGGCCGGAGGCGAAGGCGAAAAAGTTTTCGCGCGCGTTCGCCAACATAAAGTTGAAATTGGCCAAACCTCGAATATTGCCGTTGACCGCCTTTTGATGTCGGTCGCGTTCCCCGACTGGAATGTCAAAAGCACCTACTTGAACGTCGATTCCGGCCTCATCTACATCAACGACATCCAACAATGGACGTCGCAGGCTTTTGGCATCGGCGAAATCGGCGACATCTTCGATGCCACCTGCCAGTCCGTGACCTTGGACCTGATCGGCTGTCCCGTGCGCGCATTCGGCGGCGCGACCGGCGTGGCGGAGGGAGAAATCACAGCGCTTTTTTTCCGCTATCAATCTATGGGCGGAATGGATTACGCAACCGACCTGTTGATTGGGCCGCGGAGAAATGAAAACCGCCAGAACCTCCAAGACTTGCCCTTCACCAATCCGGGCGATTCTGGTGCCATGTGGTTTTACGATCCACCGATACACCCGGAAAGGGCGCGCTTCGAAGGTGATGAAGTTCCAGTCGGCGACCGAGGTCAGCGCGCCCGCCGCCTGCGACCGATCGCCCTACAATGGGGTGGTCAGCGTGTGCTGCAACCGAACGGCCAACAAAGTGCGTTCGCCCTTGCCAGTTTTGCCTCAACCGTGTGCCGCTCGTTGGATGCCGAAGTCATTCGGAATTGGAGCACGGGCCACGAGGAGTATTGGGGAAAAATTGGTCACTTCGCGATTGGCTGGAAGGCTTGCGATCAGTTGTCCGGACCGTTGAGCCGGTTAATGAAGGCAAACCAGGTGCGGATCGGGTTTGGCGACGAAGATCTTCGTCAAGGTTCAGGCTTTCGAATGGGGCGCCAAGGTTATGTTCCGCTCGCCGACGTCCCGGATTATGTCTGGGTCGCGTCACGGCCCTACGAACCGATTCAACATTTTGCTGACATCGATATTTATGACATCGACGGCGGCGCTTCTATGCTCAAGCGATGCCATGACGATCCGCAGAACATTTCAGCCGCAACCTGGAAACAATACTTCGACGGCTTCGCCGCAAAGGGAGTCGGGCCGGAAGAAGGGTGTCTGCCATTCCGCGTGTGGCAATTGTGGGATGCAATGGTTG
>JAQGOW010000349.1 GCA_028293405.1 Verrucomicrobiales bacterium | reverse complement strand
AAAACCCGCGCGTTGCTCACCGCAGCGTTTATTCTCGCGCTGACGTTCGTCGCTTATTTCCCGGCAATTCAGCACGGCGGTTTCATTTGGGACGATAACGAATTGCTCACTGGGAACGCTGCGATCAAAGACGACGCCGGCCTGCACACAATCTGGTTTACGACAAAACTGGTCGATTACGTTCCGATGACTTCGACGTCGCTGTGGATGGAATGGCGTCTGTGGCACATGAACCCGATGGGCTACCACTTCACCAATGTGCTCCTACACGCGATCAGCGCGATTTTGCTCTGGCGAATTTTACTGAGGCTTCGCATTCCGGGTGCGGCAGTTGCGGGCCTGCTCTTCGCTGTTCATCCGGTGTGTGTGGCATCGGTCGCTTGGATTGCTGAACGCAAGAACACGCTCTCGATGGTTTTTTATCTGCTAAGCATTTTATGGTTTCTGCGGTTCGATGAGGAAAGCGCGAATGCGAAAACAAAAGGCGCAGCTAAGTGGTTCGTGCTATCGCTCGTGGCATTCGGTTTGGCGCTACTATCGAAAGGCTCGGTGACGGTATTGCCCGCTGTGTTGCTGCTGATTGCTTGCTGGCGCCGCAGTCGAATGACACAGCGTGATTTCATTCGCACCATTCCGTTTTTCGCAATGTCTGTGGCGTGTGCTGTGGGAACGATCCTTTTGCAACATCGCGGAATTGGATTGCCTCACGACAGCTTGCCGGTGCGATTGCTCGGGGGCACGCGCGCATTTTGGTTCTACATTTGGAAAGATGTTGTGCCGGTTAATCTGACGATGGTCTATCCACTTTGGCCGGTGTCGTTAAGCCATTGGGTCACATACGTGCCGCTAGTCGCCACGCTGCTGCTGATTCCTGTTCTCTGGCATTTCCGTTTCGGCTGGGGGAAAACAGTCATGTTCGCACTTGGTTATTTTGTCATCGCGCTCGCGCCGGTGTTGGGGTTGTTCAACATGGCTTATTTCGCCATTTCGCGCGTCTCTGATCACCTTCAATACCTCGCCGTTCCCGGGATCGTCGCGTTGGTAGCGGCATGCGGTGCTTATTACATGGAAAAGAAAAACGATCGCGCTTGGAAAGCGCTTGTTGGAGTGGTGCTCGCAGTGATGTGCCTCCTGACTGCGAGCCATGCAAAAATCTTCGCGGTTCCAGAAACGCTTTGGGCCGACAACGTGCAGAAGAATCCCGGTTCCTGGCGCGTGCGCAACAGCTACGGCGCGTCACTTTTCAAAGACGGCCAATTCGACGAAGCGATCGTCCAATACAAAGCAGGCCTTGCCGTAGACGCCACCGCTGGAGACCTCCACTACAACCTAGCCAACGCGTATTACAAACAGCAGAAACGGGAAGAAGCCATTCTTGAATTTTCGCATGCATTCACCAACGCGTCCGAACCGTTCAACGCTCACAACAATCTCGGAATCGTCCTTGGAGAACTAGGTCGCTACAAAGAAGCTATCTCGCACTTTCGCGCAGCCATCAAGGCACAGCCGACTTGGGCCGAAGCTTACCGCAATCTCGGTGATGCATTGCTGAAAACCGATGCCGGTCGAGAGGCGATTACAGCTTTCGAACAAGCCGTTCAATTGGAACCAAACGACGGTGCCGCCCACAATGGCCTCGGCGCTGCGTTCGAGAAAAAGGGCGATCTGGACGGCGCTATCCACGAATTTGAACTCGCCACAAAATTAAACCCCAACGATGCGGCTGCCCGCCAGAATCTTGCGCTTGTGCTCAACAAAAAGGGCGTGGCAACGCAGGCAAACGGCCGTGTTGAAGATGCGATCGCGCAACTACAAGCGGCTATTCAACTGAGCCCAACCAACGCTCCGTTGCACAACTCGCTTGGTGCCGCATTTGATCGTGCCGGCCGTTTGGACGACGCACTCGCGCAATTTGATGAAGCGGTGAAGCTTGATGCTTCCAACGTCATCGCGCACAAAAACCGCGCGTTGGTTCTATCGCGAAAAGGCCGGGCTGCGGAGGCGATTGGAGAATTCGAAACCGCGCTGAAGCTGAAACCTGATGACGCCGACTTGCACAACGAAATCGGAAACGCGCTAGGTCGCGCGGGGCGAGTTGACGAAGCGCTCCCGCACTTCCAAAAAGCCGTGCAACTCGATCCTAGCATTGCCGCCGCGCAAAATGGCCTCGGGGCGACGCTGCAAGAGAAAGGTCGTTCCGACGAAGCCATCGTTCATTTTCAAGAAGCGATTCGTTTGAAACCTGATTTGTCGCGCGCCCATTTCAACCTTGGTGTCGCCTATGTGAAGAAGAACCGGCGCGATGACGCGATCGCGCAGTTCAAAGAAGCGCTTCGTTTGCAGCCGAACTACACTGACGCCCAAAAATATCTGCAGGCGCTCACGACGAAGCCGGTCAACGAAGCCAGTCGTTAATTGCAGAGCGACCACATCAAAATCGCCGACGCCGTCCCATCCATCGTCGGCTCGTTGCTCGAGTAGTCGTGGATTGTGTCGTGATACACTGCCAGCTCGCTTTGGAACGGCGCATCCGGATCAGGCTGTGGCACGCTGACACCTTTCAAAGATTTGAAAATGCGTTCGTAAACCGGGCCATCCACCAGGCCACCGCGAACGGAACGTCCGGTGAGTTTGGTCGTCATCAAGTGCGGGTCGTGCGGATAACGTCCGTTGTCGGGGATGCCGAGAAACATCGACGTGCCCCAGGGATTACGTCCCATCAACCAATCGCGGTTCTTGCACATGAACTCGTGATAACGGGTGTCGCCTGTCATGCGTTCATAAAGGAGGCATTGTGTCACGAGTGAGGCGAGAAGATTGTTCGAGCACCAGATGAACGGCACGCCGACGCGATATGGGTTCTTCTGCGACATGCGAATGCATTGCTCGATTCCTTCGCGATAATATCCCGCGAGCATTTTCTGGAACTCCTCGTCGACGTATTCATAAAGCGCGAAGTGTACGAGGTTGATGAACGGATAATATTGGTAGTGTCCGGTCTGCTCCTTCCCCATCCACGTGTCGTTCGCGGCGAGTTTCGCGTAACGTTTGGCGTCCTCGAGAAATTCTTTCAGGTCCGATACGCGGTATAAAACTGCGGCTGCCCATTCCATATCATCGGCCCACGTCGTTTCGGCGTAACGATACGGTTGGCTATACGAGTTGCCTTGTTGCACGCCTTCGTGTGCTTTTCCCAGTGAATACACCTCCAACCCGGCCTTAAGACATTTTTGCGCAAACGCTGAATCGATGTTTTTGAACGCGATGCTTGCGAGACCCATCGCTGCGGCGTAACGCCCAGCGAGATTGGCGAGGCCGGTGGATTCGCTTTGGAATTTCAGCAACCCTTGCGGTTTGCCGTCGGCGAAATAAACAACGCGATTGCTGCCCTGTCCCCATCCATAATTGGCGGTTTCATGATTGGGCAAACGGAAGCTTCCGATATGGTCCCGATCATCGGCAATCTGGTGATACAATTGATCTGGGGCGGGATGAAGTTTCAGCATCCACTCAAGACCCCACCGCGCTTCGTCTAAGATATCGGGCACGCCGTTTGACTTCGCTTCACCGCGGGCGTCGAAGTGGTCGGCGAACTTTATGTTTTTGTGCTGAACATCGTAAGCCACCAACATCTGCGCCGTCGCGTTTCCTGAAGTGAGCAAATACTTCAACAAATCCGCTGCGTCATGCCAACCACCGCTCGCGTCGATCAGCGTGCCGGCTGGCAACGGACCATACGCTGTGCGCCCGTCATTGGTATGACACTCGTCGTGAAGGAAGGGATTATAACCGCACTGCTGCTCGCGCATGAACTCCAGAAGAACATCCGGCAACTGAGCATAAGCATGTTCGGCAATACGAATCGCAACCGAGTTCATCCCAACGTGCAACGTCAGGTTGGTTCCTGCAGTAACCACGCGCGAGAAGTCTATTTCGGCGTGATGGTTCCATTTACCCCAAGTCGCGTTGGTGATTGCCTTGGTAACGCCTTCTAACAGCACTTGGTCCCCACGTTGCACCGAAAATTTGCGTGGCAATTCAGCATCCGAGAATGCAATAGCGACTTTCGCCTCGTGCAACTCGTATCCAGCCTGGTTGACGCGGATAAACGTTTCGCTGCGACAAACCGTTTGATGACCGACTAACGCGAGCAATGCAACAAACCACTTCATGCTTCCGAGGTTAACCGCAGCAGTGCTGTCGCGCACCGAAAAACCTCACCTGAATCGAGCATTGCAAAAACAGCCTAAAAACCGGTATGAATAGCAGGACGAAATGTTAACGGTTGCCGACCAATTGCGCACGGCGCGCGAAGCTCAAAACCTGACCATTCACCAGGTGGCTGAGATCACGAAGATTCGCACGGATCATCTTCGTGCTTTGGACGAGGGCAACTACGACGTCTTTTCCGCCCCCGTTTACATTCGCGGCTCCGTTCGCGCCTACGCGACCGTTCTGAAGCTTGACGTTCCCCGTGTGTTGGAAACGCTTGCGGAAGAACTCGGACGTTCAACGCGTCATCAAGGCCCGCCCGCACTTTCCCGTCGCAAGCGCACCATGCTGGACGCGATCATGTATCAATGTTCCAAGTTGCAGTGGCGCGTGGTGCTCCCGCTGATTGCTGTGATCGCGACAGTTCTCATCGGGTACTTTATTTATAGATCGTGGAGCGATCAACGGACGAAAAATCCTCTGGCTGGCGTGAAACCTGGCATCTACAAGCCGAGCAAAAAAGGCGGCGAAACGTTGCCGTTGCCGAAGTAATCTGTCGGCTCCTTAAGCGCTCGCGCTTGTGTAACGTCGCACGGAAAATTTCCAGAACAGTTCCGATACCACATAACACGAACAGGCCATCACCACGAGCAACAGCATTTCAAACGGTGATTCCAATCGTTGCGTTAACAGTTTCACCGGCACATTTGCGACCAGCAACATAGGCAGCGCATAACGGAAGAACGCTTTGAAGAAACCGCCGAACGCCGCATCCGGCAATCGCGAAAGCTGGAATAAGTTGTAATAACCCCAAACAATTCCCTGGGCGCGCACCGTCCAAAACGCGACCGTCGTTAGCAAAAACATCAGGGAGTAATGCACAAGGATGCTCGCGAGACAGAGCAGGAAAAATCCGACAGTTTGCACAAGGGTTGGAATCAAATGCATCTGTTTGGCCGCATACCCCCTGACCGCCAAAGCCGACGCCGCATTCACAAAGCCGCCAAGGTCCACCTGTCGCAGCGAAATCAAAAACCGCGTGTTGATCG
>JAQGOW010000319.1 GCA_028293405.1 Verrucomicrobiales bacterium | reverse complement strand
CGCCCAAGGCGATCTTTTCAAAACTCAAACGGCGTTTGCCGGACACGTGGGCCAGGAGGCGATGGCCCTTGGCCAATTCGACCCTGAACAACGTGTTCGGCAACACTTCGACAATCTTGCCCTCAACTTTGATGGCGTCTTCTCGACCCATTGTTATCATAAATCCGCCTTGTTTCCTCGGCGGCTACAAAATCAACGAACGACGCCTTGCTTCACCAAAGTCAGAATTTCGGGTTCTGAATCCGTAATCAGAACCGTATGTTCAAAATGGGCGGAGAGTTGACCATCTTTAGTCACTACTGTCCAGCCATCTTTGAGGACCTGCACGTCCGAGCCGCCTGCGTTGACCATTGGCTCGATGGCTATGGTCATGCCGACCCGCAACTTAGGCGAACTTTTATTATTTTCAACAAAATTTGGCACTTGCGGCTCTTCATGAACCGATTTGCCAACGCCATGTCCTACAAATTCTCTTACTACGCTGAATCCATTGGATTCGACGTATTCTTGCACAGCACGCGATATATCAACGACCCTGTTCCCGACTACCGCTTGTTCAATCCCCACGTTTAACGCGCGTTCTGTAATGTCCATCAGGTGTTGGGCGTGCAAATTGCACCCTCCAACAGCCACGGTCCGGGCAGTGTCACCAATGTATCCATTGTATCGAACACCTACATCCAGACTGACAATATCCCCAAAATTTACTCGGCGATCTGTCGCCAGGCCATGCACCACTTCATCATTGACCGAGATGCAGATGTTGCAAGGGTATTTGCGGTAGTTCAAAAAAGCGCTTTTGGCGCCGTATTGCTTAATCCGCTCCGCTGCAAACTGATCTATCTCCCTGGTCGTTATGCCCGGCCGTATAAAATGTGCTACTTCGTCAAGGACCGTTCCAGCAACGACACAAGCTGGTCGCATCGCCTGTAGGTCGCGTTCTGTCTTAATTATTACCTGATTCGATGCCACAGAACGCTGGCGCTCGCAGAGCGATCGCCGAACCTTTCATTAAAACTTGCCCTTGATACGACCCTTCTTGAGGAAGCCGTCGTAATGGCGCATCAACAAATGCGATTCCATCTGGCGCATGGTGTCGAGCATGACACCGACCATGATGAGCAAACTGGTGCCGCCGAAAAATTGTGAGACCGACATGGGAATGCGCATCCATTCCTGCAGCAGGATCGGGATGACGGCAATAGCAGTCAGGAAGATCGCGCCGGCGAGGGTGATGCGGCTCATTGTCTTGTGCAAGAAATCGCTTGTGGCAATGCCCGGACGAACGCCAGGAATGTAGCCGCCGCCTTTTTTCATGTCGTCAGCGATTTGGATTTCGTTGAACTGTGTCGCCACCCAGAAATAAGAGAAGAACAGGATCAACAGACCGTAAAGTGTCAGGTAGATGATGGAACCACGATCGAGCGATTGGGAGAGCTGCAACAGGAAGGGCAGGTTGAAACGGCTGCCGGCAGCGCGGAAGATCATCGAGGGGAACATCAGCAACGCTTGCGCGAAGATGACGGGCATAACGCCAGCGTAGTTAACGCGCAATGGCATGAAGGAGCTGCCACCGGAGTAAATTTTGCGACCAACAGCGCGTTGGGCGTATTGGACGGGAATCTTGCGTTGAGCCTGAGTAACGGCGATAACGCCAGCAATAACTGCGCAGAGCAACAGGATCAACGCAACAGCGTGGCCCCAGTTGAAAGGATTCTCGGTGACCGACGCTGGCGGGAAGAACATATCCCACGCGCCTTGAACAGCCGCAGGTAAGCGGGCCAAGATGCCGATAGTGATGATGAGGGAGATACCGTTGCCGATACCGCGTTCGGTGATTTGCTCACCCAGCCACATCAAGAGCATGGTGCCGGTAGCTAGAATTACTGTTGTTTCGACACGGAACAACCAGATGTTGACTCCGTTTGCAACGAGGTTGCCTTGAAAGCCTTTGAATAAATCGCCAGCGTGTTCCCAACCGAGTGCCATGAACCAGCCTTGACCGACGCAGAGGAGCAAGGTTCCAACGCGTCCGTATTGGACGAGTTTAGCGCGGCCGCCTTCTTCGCGGGCGAGCTTGGAGAGCTGAGGAATGACGGCGGACAACAACTGAATGATAATTGTCGCGCTGATGTAAGGCATGATGCCCAACGAACCAATGGCGCAACGTTCAAATCCACCACCCGTGAACATGCTGTACATGCCGAGCAATCCGTTACTAGCGGAATTGCCATGTTGCTGGAAGTAAGCAACGAGAGCGGCACTGTTAGTGCCGGGGCAGGGGATCAGCGAAGCAATGCGACAAATCGCCAGAACGAAGAGCGTAAAGATAATACGCGACTTCAGCTCCGGAATTTTGAAGCAGTTGCTGAGGGTGTTTAGGATTGATTTTAACATTTAGCCGTTTTGTTATTTGGTTGCTGCGGCTTTAGGTTGGGCTTTGGGCTTGGTGATCAGGTTGCAGGTGCCGCCGGCTTTTTCGATTGCAGCCTTGGCGGAGGCACTGAAGGCGTGAGCAGTCACGGTCAGTTTCTTTGTCAGTTCACCAGTACCGAGAACTTTGAGCAATTTGAGCGTTCCATTGGCCAAACCAGCTTTTCGCAGAGCCGCTTCGTCAACGGTCGCGCCGTTTTCGAATTGGTTCAGGTTTGTCAGGTTGATCGGGATGTAACGGGTCGTGAACGCGGTGTTATTAAACCCGCGCTTAGGCATACGACGAATGAGCGGCATCTGACCGCCTTCGAAACCGATACGAATGGAGCTACCGGAACGAGCGGTCTGGCCTTTGCCACCGCGACCGCTGGTTTTGCCGTGACCACTGGATTCACCTTGACCAAGGCGTTTGGTACGATGCTTGGCGCCGGGGCGCGGTGATAAATTGTGTAAGCGCATAACTTAATCTAAGTAATTACTAAATCAGTAAACAGGTTAGGCAGCCGGCGCAGCAGGGGCCGCAGGAGCAACTGCGATCGGGGCAGCTTCCGGTGCTTTGGGCTTCTTGACTTCCAAACCGCGGCCACGATAGATCTCTTCGCGGAGGCGGAGCTGGCTCAAGCCGTGCAAAGTCGCTTTGACGACGTTGGACGGGTTATTGGATCCGAGCGATTTGCTCAGGATATCTTTGATGCCGACGGATTCGAGAACGGCACGGACAGTTTTGCCGGCGATAATTCCCGTTCCAGGCGAGGCTGGGCGCAAGAGAATCTTGGCGCCGCCGTAACGAGCGAGAACTTCGTGTGGAATGGTTGCGTCCTTGATGGACATAGTCTGCATGTTGTGCTTGGCCATTTCGCCACCTTTGCGGATGGCTTCGGAAACTTTGACAGCTTTGCCGAGACCGAGACCGACACGACCACGTTTGTCACCAGCGACAACGAGTGCGCTGAAGCTAAAGCGGCGACCGCCTTTGACGACTTTCGCGGAACGGTTGATGAATACAACCTTTT
>JAQGOW010000256.1 GCA_028293405.1 Verrucomicrobiales bacterium | reverse complement strand
TTTATATTCGGAATGCCGCATCCAACCGTAAACAACAAGCGCGAAGGCGGAACCGATCAGGCGACCGGAACCATCGACGAGGTGCAACAATCCCATGCACGTGCCCATGCCTTTTTCGCCGCTGTGTTTTTTTGCCGTTTCGTCGAAGCACGGTGTCATGAGGACTTCACCGCAAATAAATACGACGATTGAGACGGGCAGCAAAATTGGATTACGCGCGAGCATCAACAGCAACAAACCTGCGCAATATAAACAGACCGAAACCATCGACCACCATTCCCATTTGAAACCGCGTTTGTAGAGTTTGTCCGAAAGATACACCGCCAAAAAATGCGCGCCGATAATGGTCGTGCAAAGGCTGGTGAGATAAACGACCCACACCTTTTCGTTCGAGTGGTATTGGTCGATGACGTATTTGGGAATGATCGTGCCCCAACAACCGTAGGGCAGCACAATCGCGAATCGGCGCAGGCTGTCGGCGATGAAGCCGCGGCTTTTGCAGAGTTCTTTGGCGTGATCGAGTCCCCACGTTTTCTTCGGCGAGGCTGAAGCTGGTGCAGGCTTGGCGGCAAGGCCGATCGCTAATGGCAAATGTAGCAGGCCCAGCAAAATCGCATGCGCTCCATAACCGACGCGCGTTGTCATTTGATACGCGATGCTGTTGCCGCAGAAGGAGCCGAGGTTTAGCAACGTCGCGCGCTTAGCGACTGAGCGACGCAGCATGTCGGCGCTGGAGTGCAGGACCAAAATTGTGTTCATCGCAATTTTACCAAGCACGAACGCAATTCCCGCGCAGAACACAGCGATTGCTGAAATGACGAACCCCGGCCTGGTCGCGACAAGCAGAAAACTACATGCACCGAAAACGATGCTGGTGGCCAATGCTGTGCGAACGGACGTTCTATCAGTGAACCATCCGGCGAAGGGCGCGAGGACTGATTGCGCTAAAACGTATCCGTTGAGAATGATGGCGATTTTGGTGTAGGAGAGGCCTTCGAGATTTTCGAAGAGCGGGAAGACGTAGGGCTGAAACGCGCCGCGCGCCATGAACAGCAAACCGATTCCGACGCACACCAGCCAAATTGCGGCGGTGGACTCGGATCGCGCTCGCGTCTCATTCGAGTTCATACAAATCCGTCCACGACGCAATCTCATCGACACTGCGGCGGACTTCATCGGCGTTGCTCGAAAGCAATTCTATATAGATGCCCGCGCGAAAACCGCCTTTGGACAAGCCGACTTCCGCACCGGGTTGCGCGCGAATTTCGTGATATAGATATCCGGGCAAGTTGGGAATGCGGTCTAGATGACGCATCGAAACCAACTTGCCGTTGCGCGGCGCAAAGGGCGTCACGATGGCGGCGGACAGGTCGCGCGTTGCTTTCAGTTCCGGCGTCTCACCGCGAAGCACCTGGTAAAAGGCGTAAAGCATATCCATGCCATAAGCCATTTCCAGAATGCGGGGACGATTCCCGCCGGGGCGCGCGGCGATTTCGCCGAGACGTTTGCCGATAAACTCCACGTGCGCCGCGCTGTTGGTCATGCCGAGGGCTGTGCAACCGGCGCGCGCCAGTTCGTCGAGTTCCTTTTTGTCGGCGTTGCTCAAGCGTGTCGGGAGAATTCGCGCGAAATGATGGTAGTCGTCGATGCCCACGTCTTTGCCGGTGAGCACCTCGACCGCCGGCGTCGTGTAAACGCGACCGTTTTTGTCCATGAGGCAATCGATCGAGATGTTGGCGCCTTCCATGTATTCGGCGACCGTGGCGTCGAGCTTCTGATCGTATTTGCCGAGCTTCGCGTAATATTTCGGAACCTCGCTCACCATCTGGCGATAATTGGCTGTTAGTGTTGCGGGGTCGGGATTGCGCGTCGCCCACATGCTGGCCGAAACATTGTTCGGCTGAAGAAAACAGGGGTAGCCCAATTCGGCAGCGCATTGCAACAAGTGTTCCTCGGATTTGATGACGTGAAAACGCGCGCAGGCATGCTGGCCGATGCGTTCCTTGAATCGCGTGCGCATCACGTTTTTGTCCAAACAAAATCGGGCGGAATCAGGATTGATTCCAGGAAGACCGAGAGCTTTAGCGACTTCAGCCGTTTGCAGGACGTAAAATTCGATGACATTGTACAGACACGAAATCTCGAACCGTTCCTGAATCGCTTGGACGGCTTTGATCAAATCGGGCAACGGTCGTGAAAAGTCAAAACGTTCGACCACGGCGAATTTTGAGACGTCACCCAGACGCGCTTTGCTGTTGGTATCGACGAGGATGCCGAGCGTGAGTCCTTTATTTTGCAGGTTCTCAAACTCTCCCCGTCGCACCATTCCAAGAAACAGGACGATGGCAGGTTTCAATTTCGACGAAGGCTGGCCTGCTGAACTCATGACAGTGACTCAACAAATTTTGCGAAGGCGGTGAGGCCGGTGACTATTTCTTTGGTCGGAATCGCGTAGGAAATGCGGACGTGGTTGGGCGAACCGAATGCGGAACCGGGCACGATCGCGATGTGCGCGTGTTCGAGCAACATTTCAGCGAGAGCATCAACATCGGCTATCGGCTGGCCTTTGCAGTTTTTGCCGAACAACGAGCTGACGTCGGGGAACAGATAGAACGCGCCATCCGGAGTAACGAAGGGCAGGTTTGGAATTTTTTGGAGCAACTCGATTGCGGTCTGGCGTTGGCTGGCGAGTTGTTTGCGATTGCACGCAACGAACGTGTCGTTGTCCGGCTCGAATGCGGCGATGGCCGCGTATTGGACGATGTTGCAGGGGTTCGACGCGATGTGGCTGGTTAGATTGGAAACGGCTTTAATGACAGCTTTCGGAGCGGCGAGATAACCGGCGCG
>JAQGOW010000254.1 GCA_028293405.1 Verrucomicrobiales bacterium | reverse complement strand
TATTCGAAAAGGAGCGCGGACGGTCACGTCCGCACGTTCACCCTCGAAAGACGCGGACGTAACCGTCCGCGCTCCGAACTCATAATGTTCCAATTCACCCATCCATTTTGGCTACTGGCGCTCCCGGTCGCGCTGCCCATTGTCCTGTGGTTCGGATGGAAGTCGGACATGCAAATCAACGCGTGGCGACATTGGGCTGCACTCGCGTTGCGCACGATCATTGTCTCATTCGTCATCTTTGCACTCGCTGGGTTGCAATGGAAAAAGCCGCTCGAAGGCATGAACGTTTTCTATTTGCTCGACCGCTCGCAGAGCATCCCCGCGCCGCAACTCGAACAAGCGCGCGCCATGGTCAACGCGCTGAGTAAAAACAAAAAAGCCGTCGACAAAGCCGGCGTGCTCGTGTTCGGCTCTGATGCGGCAATTGAATCCTCCCCTGCCCCACAAATTGATCTTCGCGAAGTCCAGGCCGTCATCGGCAACGAACGCACTGATATCGGCGCCGCCATTCGACTCGGCACTGCCGCCTTCCCCGAAAACGGCCAGCGCCGGCTCGTGTTGATTTCCGACGGCAACGAAAACATTGGCGATTCCATGGCCGCGCTCTCTGCCGCTTTGCCGCTGGGCGTTTCACTCGACGTCGTTCCCATCGGCGCAACTCGCGGCAACGATGTTTCTATCCACAAACTCGGCATTCCGGCGACCGCCAAAAAAGGACAAACCTTCGACGTCAGGATTTTTGCGCAAGCCGACGCCGACCAACGCGCCACGATTCGCCTCTACCGCAACGAACAATTTTTAGGCGAACAGAAAGTCGACCTCACCGCCGGCAAAAATCTTTTCACCTTCCCGCAAACTCTCAACGAACCGGGCTTCTACAGTTACCGCGCTGAAATCGATGCACCGGGCGACACGCTCCCGCAAAATAATCGCGCCACCGCCTTCACCAGCGTGCGCGGCAACCCGCGCGTGCTCATCGTCTCGAGCGCACCACAACAAGACGCCGATCTCGTCGCCGCACTCAAGACCGGCGAACTTGAAATCAAAGTCTCCGACAAATGCCCGAACAACCTCGCCGAGATGCAAAGTTACGACACGATTTTCCTGAGCAACATGGGAGCTGGCGACATCGGCCGCGACTCCATGCTATTGCTCGAAAGCGCTGTGCGCGATTTCGGCGTTGGCCTCGTTTGCGTCGGCGGCGATCAAGCATATGCCGCGGGCGGTTATCGCGGCACACCTCTCGAAGCCGCGCTTCCGGTCGACATGGAATTGAACAGCAAAAAAGTTCTGCCGAGCGGCGCGATGGTGATCGTCTGTCACGCGACGGAATTTCCAAACGGCAACCAATGGGCGCGCGACATCGCCTTCGCCGCGCTCGAAGCACTCGGACCGCAGGACGAAATGGGAATCGTTCTGTGGGACGGCACGACCCATTGGCTTTTTGATCTCGCAAAAGTCGGCGACAAAAAAGTGATGGGCCGTCAAATCGCGGGAATGAATCCCGGCGACATGGGCGATTTCCAGGCGCCGATGGAACAAGGCTTCGCGGCGCTGAAAAAATCCACCGCGAACCTAAAGCACATGGTCGTGTTCAGCGACGGCGATCCCGGCGGCCCGACCGACGCGCTGCTCCAGGACATCATCAAAAATCGCATCACCATCAGCACCGTCATGATCGGCGGCCACACCGCTCCCGACAAAATGGCCAAGATGGCTGACATCGGCCACGGCCAATTCTGGCCCGTCGATTCGCCTCAAGATCTCCCGCAAATTTTCATCAAAGAAGCCGCGATCATTTTGAAGTCCGCAATTTTCGAAGAGCCCTTCAAACCGAAAATGGAACTTAACAGTGAGACGGTGAAAGGCATTTCACCTGACGAATTCCCGCAATTGCGCGGTTACGTGTGCACGACTCCAAAGGGCCGTGCCGAAGTCCCGCTCGTGACGCACAAAGGCGACCCGCTTCTCGCCCAATGGCAATACGGTTTGGGTCGAGCCGTTGCGTTTACCTCTGACGCAAAAAACCGTTGGGCCAAGGACTGGCTCGCCTGGGACAAGTATCGCCAATTTTGGCTCCAGCTCGCGCAATGGAGTTTGCGCCGCGTCGAAGCGAGTGATTTCACCACCGAAGTTTCCGTCGACAAAGGCGAAGGTCATCTCACCGTCGAAGCGGTCGACGCCAAAGGCAACTACCGCAACTTCCTCAACCTGCAGACGATGGTCGTCAGTCCCAAGGGTGACAAACAACTCGTTCACCTCGAACAAACCGGCCCCGGTCATTACGAAGTGAAGTTCCCAACCAAACAAGTCGGATCATATTTGATGAATTTGAGAGAAGGTCGCGGCGAAGATTCTCGCGGCCAAACGATCGGCCTCAGCGTCAACTACTCACCCGAATACGATGACGCCGAACCCAACCTCAACCTCCTCCGCCGTCTTGCCGAAGCGAGTGGCGGCAAGGTCCTCGATCCGCTCATCGACAACCCGTTCACGCACGACCGCAAAAAAACATTCCAACCGCAGGACCTCTGGGAATGGCTGTTGAAGGTCGCAATCATCCTGTTCGTCATCGACATCGGCATCCGCCGCATCCAACTCGATCAAGAGCAATGGCAACGCGTCACCGCTGCAGTCGGACGTTACGTGTTCTTCTGGAAAGGCGCACAACGTCCGGCCCAAGCTGACGAATCGTTGGCCGCTCTACTCACCCGACGCGATCACGTGCGTTCCCAACGTCCAACCACCACAATACCGACCCCAGATTTGTTCACACCCGAAAAAGCCCCAGCTCCGCTCGAAACCCAACCAGCTTTCACGCGAGAAGAAACGGGAGTCTCAACCTCGCCCGTGGCCGACGAACCAACTTCAGCACCAGCAGCGAAGCCAACTGAATCAACGACTAGTCGTTTGCTTGACGCCAAGCGTCGCGCCCGCGAACGCAACGAAGGGAAATAGCAAAAGTGGTGAGATGGTCTCCGAAAAGTACACAGTTCTCCCGCCCCCATTTTGACGTGCGCAAATAATGCGCGCTCGGCGTGGATTAATGCGCTTCCGGCAATTCGGAATCTTCGTCCGAGCTTTCGGGAGCACTAGCTTGGATTTGCTCGGGCGACAGTTTTAGCACTGCCTCGCGCATTTCCTTGCCAGGTTTGAATTTCACCACCGCGCGTTGCGGGATGGGAACATCGGTTTCAGGCCGGTTTGGGTTGCGTCCGATGCGCGCCTTGCGCACTTTCACTTCGAAGACGCCGAAGTTGCGCAGTTCCACTGTCTTACCCTGAGCTACAGCCTCAGAAATGTAATCAAGCGTCTTCTGCACCACGTCGAGGACTTGTTGTTGGACGAGTCCAGTCTCTTCGCTTATTCGGACTACCAGGTCGCGTTTTGTCATAGGCTTTTGCTCTTCTTGCAGTTGCCGATGGTCGGTTGAGGGTCGGTTTCCTAGATGCTCTATAGTATTGTGCCACAACGGTCAAGCAGCGATTCTTATGACAAGGCGACCGGTTTTATTTAACAGGCCTATATTTGCCGCCAGTAAACACGCCGTCGATTCGCTTTGTACCGAGCACAGCGCTATGCGAATCACGGGCTTTACCGCGAAACGGCACAGCAACAAAATCGGCAAAGCAACCGGGTCGAAGTTCGCCGACTGCTCCAAGCAACCCCAACGCGCGCGCCCCATTGTGCGTCGCCATGCGCAAAATTTTCACAGGAGAAACGCTCGGGTAAGTGCGCGCGAACTGTTCCATCTCCGTAAACATATTCAACTCACGTCCTGCCATACTCGCCATGCTGTCGGTTCCGAGGCAGATGTTGACCCCTGCGCGGGCCAGTTGCTGATACGGAAACCGGCGATGCCCAAAATAGGCATGACTGCTTGGACAGTGGACGAGGCTCGTTCCTGACTTCGCCAAAAGCTGCACATCGTCGCGCGTCAAATAATTCCCATGCACCGCCAAAAAGTTCGGTCGCAACAATCCCGCCCGATGCACCGCTTGAACCGGTGTCATGCCGCCGCAATCCGACATATCGCGAAACTTCGAAAGCCATTCAAACAACTCGCCCGTTCGCCGACCATACATCTGCATCTCGGCTTCCGATTCAGCGATATGCATGGTGATCCGCATTTTCTTCGCGCGCGCCGCCGTGAGTTTTAGTAATTCAGGAACCGTGGAGTAAAGCGCGTGCGGTGAAAGACCGGTGTAATTTTTTGACGATTTCAGTTTGGATTCTTTTGCAATGGTGTCGGCGAGGATTTGTTGCGGCGCGAGCCCACTCGCCACCCCCGTCATTTCCAGAAATGAATAAACCCGCAATCGCGTTTCTCGCCAGACCGACGGCAACAGCTCCGGTACCGCTTCGATATCTCCGACAGTCGTTGTGCCAGTTTTTTCCAGCATGCGCGCCCCACGCATCCACGACTCACGATAATCATCAACGGCCCACTCGTTCTTCCGTCGAATGATCGTGCGAACCCAATCCGTAAAAGATTTTTTTGCGCGCGGAATTTTTAGGTTGGAGTAATCGAGGTGACAATGCGCGTTCACCAATCCAGGAAGCAAAACAACCTCTCCCAAATCACAAACCTTCGTGCGCGCGGCTTTCAATTCCGACCACTTACCGACCTGACCAATGCGATCGCCCGTGACCAAAATCGCGCCGTCTTCAATCGCCGGACCGCAAATCGGCAAAACGATGCGCGCACGTAAAATCACGACCGGATGCTAATCAGGACGAACGCACACGCGAACTATTTTGTCGCGCCTTACTTCTTCGCCTCGTCCTTATGTCCTTTGGACAAAAGGTAGGCAATCAGGTCGTTAAAATCTTTCGGCTTAATCACCTGTCCGAAATTATCCGGCATCAGTGACAACTGCGATTGGCGGCGTTCCGCAATCTGCGCCTTCGGCAACGAATGTTCTTTGCCAGTCGTATCCGCATAAACAACCATCTCGCCTTCCTCACGTCGGAACAACCCGCTCTCGACGTCACCATCCTTGGTCGTAAACAACGTCACGCGAAACGCCGGATCGACGTTGCGGCTCGGATCCAAAATATCTTCAATCAATCGATCTGCACCACGATTACCCACGCCGTCCAACTGCGGCCCAACCGTCGCCCCTTCGCGATCGAGTTGATGACACACGATGCAGTTTTTCTTGAACACCTGCATGCCCATCCCAAGCGAAGCAGTATTGGCGCTGAACGCCGCCGCACGTTCATCGATCAACTTCTGTCGCTCTGCGTTTGCAGTGGGCAAACCCTGCGTCAAAACATCAATGCGTTGGGAGTAGTCCTTTGGTTTCGAAGCCGCGAGACGATCGCGCAAAATCTTATCCTGGAACAACTGTCGGGAAGCTTTTCCCGTTTCCGCGGCGATAAGCAAAGCTTCCGCACCTTCCGTTTTGCTCGCTAGCGTCAGAGCGAGTTGTGATTGCAACCCTTGCGGCGCGGTCGCGATCGCGGCGACGATGATCGCATCCGCGTCCGGCAATTTCGTTTCACCCAAAGTCTTCGCACACTCTTCGCGCAATTTTTCCGGCTCCGCAGGATTCGCGAGCATCTTGCCAACTTCACTGGCGTGTTTGGCTGGATTCAAGGCCATCAACGCCTTCACGGCCGCAGCACGTGAAAGCTCGTTTGCGCTTTCGTCCAAAAACAAGTCTTCGAGCGGTTGCTCAAGCTTCTCAATTTTCAACTGCGCGGCGAGTTCGGCTGCTGATTTTTGTCGCAGATCAATCTGGCTCGGAATCACTGCCGGCATCGGCACCACTTCCGGACTGAACCGTCCCACTGCGACCCACGCGTAGGAGTGTCCATTGTTGCGATCCACCACTTCGAGATAACCCTTTTTACCCGCGTAATTTGGAATGTCCCAATGAATGCGTTGCGCGACATCGTTGCGTGGCGGTTGCACACTTTTAATAACCTTGCCCGTTTCAGCTTCGTGCAAACGCACATAATTCTTTTTAGCTAAAGGCTTATCGGGCGAACCATCGTGCCCGGCGAACCAGAACGTCAGTTCTTTAGGAATAACAAATTCGCGCTAACGCAAAATTCCGGTGAGCGATTCTCCACCCGGCGCAAGGCTCGAAATGAACGTCGAATCTTTATTGCCGTCTCCCGAGTCGCGCTTTTGCAAAATCCACGGATTCGCAGCATCGCCGCCTTTGATCGAGTTGTTGTGCCAATCAAGATTTTTGGTATCAACCGAAACCATCAACGCCTGCGCCAATGCCGTCCCCCATTCCTGTAGCGAAGGCCGCAGAGTCGAACCGCGTTGTTGCAAACCTTCCTGCACCGACTTAAACAACGCCAATTGGAAATCCAGGTCGTCCGCAAACTTCTTTTGCGCGAGCGCCGCCAGCTTATCCATCGCCTCATCTGGCGCATAACGCGCGATATGCTTTAGGTAAACCTCCATTTTGTCGCGGCTCTCATTCGCGCGCTCGATATACGATGCGAGAAACGCGCCCGAACCCTTCGTCTGCAATCCAATGCAAACATCCGCAATCGCGCGCTGATCTACATCGCTGAGATTGCCCGCCGCGACCGCATCAAACGTCGCGTCTGAACGCAACTGGTTCCGCAACGCCATGCGCGTGATATAAACAAGCGCCGTGTCCTGCGGCGATTCGCTCGCCCGTAACTTCAACAGCGGCGCGACATTTTCCTTCATTTCATGGCGTGCCACCGCATCTGTCGCGGCGCGTTGCACATAACCGTCGCTATCGAATAATCCGCGCTGCGCCAGCGCCACGTGCGCGTTATTCCAATACTGCATCTCCGCCAACACATGCATGGCGTGGACGCGCACCATGCGATCCGGATCGTTCGCCGCCGCAGTCAAAATTTTGTCCGTCATTGCACCTAACCGATGCAACGCCCACAAACCCTGCACGCGTTGATGCGCATCGGTTTTCTTGTTCGTCATCATCTTGGCGATCGGCTTGATCGCAGGCGCACCAACGCGATCAACCACTTCATCCGTCGCCCACATCCGTCGACGAATGTTCGGGCTGCGCATCTCTTCAATCAGCTTTGCAACGGAAGCCTTCGATAAATCGAAACGGTTTTTGTTCGTCGACACCAACGTGTCGAGTCGTCCGTTCTTCGCATCAGCGCCTTTGTAAACAATGCGCCAAATCCGACCGCGCTCACGATCGCGTCCAGGATGGTCCAGCGGCACTTCGTAGTGACCTATGATGCGGTTGTAGAAGTCGGCAACATACATCGCCCCGTCCGGCCCGAGTTTAATGTCCACCGGGCGGAACCACGGGTCGTCGCACT
>JAQGOW010000233.1 GCA_028293405.1 Verrucomicrobiales bacterium | reverse complement strand
GTTCAAGCATGCTCCAGCCACTCACGCAGTCGAACCAAGCCTGATTCAATTTTGCTACGGCGAAGGCCGTTTCTCGTGGCCATTTTTTATCAGTTAGCGCCTTCGCAAACTCGTCACTTCGCGAGTTGTCCGCTTGAGGTCCTGTGGACAGTTGATCGTGATCATTAAGAGGCGATGTTCCATTTGGCGGGGGTTTATCGTGTCCACGGCGATCCATGAATGCGAGGACGGAAAGTGCCGCGACAGAAAACGCGGCAAGAGCGGGCAGAGCAAATCGACGAATCGAAGAATTTTTCATGATGTCCCGTAAAAAGAGAGCGTCGAACCACGACCGCTCCCTTCACCCCCGCCAAGGGGCATACAGAACAGCACATGGCCGACGCCCCCTTTCGGGGGCGCGGCTCAAGTTGCTGTTTCTGTATTCAAGAGCCTTGCGGCTCAGGTTGGCGGGTTGAAGGGAAACAGTTTCTCGACGCTCGCGCGTCTATCAATTGTCAATGAGGCCGCTTTACGGCCACCATGCGAACCATTCTCCGGATCAAAAATCACAAAACGAAGGGCTCGACAGACTTTTGTCGAACCAGTGGAAGGTACTGTACCGACACTTGACAAGGAGATTCAAGTACGACCTGCAAACAATCAAATTGGCGTTGAGTTCGTAACTTGTCATTTCGTTGCGGGCATTTGCCGCGTTGGAATTCGACGCCGACCATCATGGACCGATTCACAAGACTCCACCGACGAGATTGCCGTTGAATATCGGCACCAAGCAAATTATGGAACGGGTCTGGTCAACCATCAGATCAGGTCAATTCTATCGCTTGCCGTGACCCGTGAACTGTCCCAGTTACCCATTCCGATTGCAGTGCGACGCTTGCGGCGGGATGACGAGCCACCTTTCACAAACGCCGAAGTAAGCAGATAGATGGAGACTGCGTTGCCGGTCGCAGTCCTCGCTGGGATTGGCTACTGGGCCTTCGGTCCGAGCAAATAGGTTGAATCCCGGGGTGGTTTCCGGGCCGGTTTGCAGTGAGGACGTCGCGGCTGTGCGGGGCGGCGTCAATGATGACACGATATGCAGTCAGTGATCAAAAAAGCTGATTGAGTCACAGGGGGCGGGCTTTCGAGCTCGCCCCAGTGTGCTCTTTTTTAGCTATTGTCGCACCGCGGGTGGCTCATTCCTGATTGTCGTCATAGACGGGTTGGCAGTGGACGGTCCCTGTCCAACGCTGCGAGCCCAGTTTTAGCAAGGCGTTCACGATCGGCTGTGCAAGCAGGCGCGTTGCGATGCAGGTTATCAGGCAATTGCCATCGTCATCTAAAATCCACTTGACGCGGCTGTACGAAGCTGCCATCGGTTCTTATTTACCGCGCGCGTGCGCGTGCGATTATTAAGCAAATCAACAGAAGAAGGGCGGCTCATCAGACAACTCGGATCGATGTTCCCGGAGCCAGAAACTCGGCTGGTCCGTGAAGTGTGCCGCACTTCAGTAACCTCAACCGTGTGCATCTTTTGGCGTTGCGCTCGCGAAGGCGAAACCGGTTGAAATTGTCGGGCGTCGGTGCAGTTCTTGCGTTGGTTTTAGAATATGACCCGCCCAGTACCTAACTGCCTTTTTTTAGCTATCGTCGGGCCACAAGCATTCAACCTGCATGGCGCCACGGACGAATTTGCCGTCCACGTTTCCCCGATTTTACGGAGGCGTTTGCGGTGGACGATTGCCGTGCAATTGGTTTTCGCACGTCGCCATGCTCGTTACGGTGACTGTTTCCAGGCATCGGCCGTGCCGAATTACAGAGCACCTGGCAGGGACGTTGGCCAGCATCTTTGGAAGGTGCGTTCGTAAGAGACACCGGTCGAACGGTTGAGAGCGGCCGCGATCTCACGTCAAATTGGCGAAACAATTCGCGCGGCTTGCGCGAAACGCACTTGTTTGTGGTGCGGAATCCTAACAGCTCGTTTCAGTGCTTACTGAGTTCGAGCCGTCTCGCACAACTTGCCGCAACCAATTATTGGGAAGTCGGTTATGTTGTTTGTTGTGCCGTGACGGAATCAAGAAACCGCGGCGGAGTCCGCCTCAATCCGCCTCGGGACAATTCCCAGAACCTCATTCCAATGCGATTTCTATCTGCTTTTGCCACCTTGCGGCTACGCTTTTCCCCGGTAGGTAGCGCGTAAGGACGAGGCCCTCAGACCTGAGCAATCGTTTCGAATGGGCGTGCAATGCCAAATTGGGTGCATCTGGTAGTTTTTAGAGCATGAAGCGTATCAGGTTCCTGTGGTCCGTTTTGAACGTCAACTGCTGAATGCCTTCGAGGTCTGATCACCGATTTTTGCTGCTGGATCCGCCTGGCTTAGCACTTCTGCAATTGTCACTCCGCAAAGCCCAACTTCGTCAAATGGGGGTTGATGTGAAAGGGGGACTGCTGCCCGGACAAAATCAAGACGTTCATCCACAACTCTGCGCATTCGCAAGTTTGCCTCGGACTGGACGGACCATGGTCTATCAGATTTCCGCTGAGTCCCCAATTGACTTAGGTGCATTGTTAAAAGCACTGGCGTCGCGCGGTCGGGATGTGCAAGCTGCTTGTGACCGCTGGTAAGACTCGACCTGCTTACGGCTAACCATGCTGCTTCGCACGGATGCGGGAAGAGTGTCCAAACAGCGAAAGCAACTTTTATGTTGCCGACGACTGATCGTTGCCTGCGAAACACGCCCGGCAAGGGCCGCCATTTCGCGTCAGCCGCGTTGAACCGTCAAAGTACGAGCGGGGGCAGCTTCCAACTCGCGACGATCGTAGCGATAGCTGACAACAAACAGCGCGGCTGGGTGGGGTTTCCACTTCGCCACGTGGCCTCTTTTATCTCAACGTTACCCCTTCACCCTCACTTGAGCCCACCGCTAGGTGGGCTCAAGGGTGAGATAACGTAGTAGTTAATCGCGTAAACTTTACGCGATAAGGACCACGTGTTTCCATAACCTATTACTACGCAGTATGTTACGGTGCGACATTGGTTTTAATTCATGACTTGGTGTCTATATTAGGTAGGCTGTAGATCAATCTATACGAAAAAGGGCCATTTTTGGGCGTATAGATTGATCTACAGCCTTTTGACCCTCGTGTAGATTGATCTATGGAAATCTTGCCCATATTAACAAACGCCAAATAGCAACAGGTTAAAAGGCATTTTTTGATGATCTGAATGTGAAGATTTGATGGGAACGAGTCAATGAAAGTGGGCGTCATCCGCAGCCCTTTCAGATCGACCAAATGACCGTTAATGGTGCGGGTGGCTTTCAGCCGCCTTACCGCTGAAACCCTGATCGTCGTCGATGACCAAAAGTCATTCAGCAGGCCAACGCAAATGTTGTGCGAATTGGGCCAGGGCAAACTGTCGCTCACGAGATTCGCGATTCTCAAGCACCTGCTGTCGTGTGGACTGTCGGACGTAGACGATTGCTAGCCGGCCAAAATGGATCCGTTGGATCTTGGATGTTGCACGTGGACCAAATACCGCAGTGACGGCTGAGGGGGGCGGCTGCGATTCAATCACATCACTTTTCTTACGAGGGCTCATCGGGCACCTCCTGTAGGTCGTGAGGTACGTCGCCTTGCCGCACAATGATTCCGCTGAGTGTCCCCAGTGCCCGCTGTTTCTGTGGATCCGTCAGCAGATTCCTCAACTGGTCGCAACTTGGGAATAGGAGGGGAGCTTGGAGCGGGGGAATTGGCCGTGATCTCACGTGGAATGTGTCGCATCCTTGGAACTTCTGTGAGTTTCAAGCCATTCCGCCAGCCGCAACAGGCCAGCGACCGAGATTAATCACATCCCAGTTCTGCTATGGCTGGACTTGGAGCAGACGAAAGCCTGGACTGCCGAAGAGGTTGTAAGGCGCTGGGTGCAGTTCTGTCCGCCCTGGGATCATAACCGAAAACCCGTCTTGGTCACTTCGGCTGGGATCACAGAGTGGGCCATGGATTCGGAATGGGTTGAAATGCAGCGGACTCGACTGGGTGATTTGAGTTGGTTAATAAAGAGCCGATTGCCCGTAGGACCAACAAAGCAGACAAGTGCACCGGCGCGTTTTTTAAAGAACGCTATAAGTTGATCGCCATTCTGAACGAAGCCAGTCTGCTGGCGATTTGTGCTTATATTGATTTGAACCGCGTGTGGCGGCCGATCTTGCGGCAACTCCTGAATCCCCGCATACATCCATCAAGGCCAGTGTCGAGCATTGCGCGGCCCAAGGCCAGCTGAACACACTGCGCGGTGATTCTCCGGCTGCATCCCAGGTCAATGTCGAGGCGGGGCAGTGGCTATTCCCCATTGAAGATCGCCGAAACCAGAACGGACAGGGACTGGCCGGCCTGCTACCCGACCTCTCCTTAACCGGCTATTTGCAGTTGGTCGACTGGTCCAGCCGCCGGGTACGGCCCGGGAAAGTCAGTTTGTCCGCCCACGTCCCCAACATTCTGACCCGCTTACAGATCGATGTGGCGGACTGGAAAGCCACACTGGAGAAACTGCTGGGCTCCACAAAGCAGGTGGGAACCTACTTCGGCAGCCTGGACCGGCTCAAGCAGGTCGCGGGACAACGCGTCTGCAAGTTCCTCAAGAACGTGGCTGGCCGTGAAGTCAGCTTAACTGCTCCCAGCGCGGGCTAGAGCGGTTCAAGTCCGGATTGTCCTCTAAAAACGAACATTCCTGACGCAGCCGAGCATCGACCGGACCATGCGAAGTGAGCGCGCTATCCTTGTTCCCGCACGCCAACCGTACTCACTTTTCTCGCGACACTCGCTGCTGCGTGAGTGACTTCTGAATCCATGCGTAACCAGCGCCGAACGAACTCGCTTTCGCGAGATTTCCACCACCAACCGACATCATTTCGACCGAACTGCGCGCCAGTTTGGCGAATCCTCATCGGGCAACCCGAGTAACCGCATGTCTATCCCTCCGCGCAATGGAACGCGGAAGCGCCTGTCCTATTCTTTTTATTCTTTCTTTCCTCTGTTACAATTCCGTGTCCCGTCAGATTCCACATTCTAGTCTCTTAGTCCGACGACCTTAATAAGGTATTTGCGCGGATGATGCATCCAAACATCGCGCATTTCCCCACTTATCGGCGTGCCAGTAATGTCCAGCTTGCGGATCGTGGGTATGTCTAGCACTCTTTTAAATACTGTGGCGTCGTCAAACTTCGAGACCCTCGCTATAACAGTATCAATGCCGGCGAGCTGCTCAATCTCAACCAAGAGACTTGCGTTAATATCAAGATAACTCAAATCGACGCAAGTCGGACGTCCGAAGTTCGCCGTGAACACTAGTTTATGGCGAGCGTTAATTGGCCAATTGCAAGCAGGAGGTTTCAAGGATACTCTTCCGATCGCCATCTTACTGCCGCTGTACATGTCCCAGTAAATCATACCGTGAATCTGCGGCCACATCGTGTTAATCGTCGTGATCGTCCGAACCTGTGCTGGCATCGGACCTTCTGAGGACATAACGGTTGGCGAGACGATTCGGGCGAGTGCAGCCAGGCACACGCTACAACTGAAGCACAAGCCCCGAGATGCAATTGAGCATCGTTTCGACCTGCAACTGCTTACTAACCACAGCACTTCTAAAAGCAATATCACACATGATCTCCTAGAAAGGACGCCGTATTTCTCTTTATATCACGCGATCGAACGCATAATATCATCGAAGCCTAACAATGCCACACAACTGCACACATACATGTATTTTTCTATTCTAAGGACCGCCAAAGTACTTATTGTCTGTTTTTGCGAAGCCGAGATTCTCACCAAGCCTAAAGCGACCGCAAGTCGGCGTCCACCGAACGCCCGTTAAAGGCCTCCAGCGGACGCCGTGCCAATCCTCGT
>JAQGOW010000209.1 GCA_028293405.1 Verrucomicrobiales bacterium | reverse complement strand
GCCGGCTCCAATTGTTATTTTGCCGAAGACAGCACAGCTATGGCACTACGAGGCGCAGGTCGGCATCAACCTTCAGTATAACAAGATCGAGTCACAGCTTTATTACGGCGCGTTCAAGGCGATTTACACAGGCGAACTGTGGCGCAACATCGCTGAGTTCAGGATTAACTATGGAAAAGCCGATGATACGCTCTCGGCCAACAACGCCATTTCAACATGGCGCGTTGAGCACGACGTCAATAAGAGCAAGCGTATCTTTTTATTCAACGCAGTCGGCGCTGGTTATGATGAAGTGCAGAAAATTCATTTCACTTATGACGAGAGCGCCGGTGCTGGTTACAAGATGGTTGAGCGGCCAAATTTAATGCTCACGGTTGACTCGGGTGCGAACTATCAGAAGCAATATTTCTATGAACACGTCCAGAAGGACTACTTCTCATTGCGGCTGGCCGAGATGCTGAGCTGGAAAATCAATCCTCGCCTCACATTTGATGAGAAGATCGAGTTCTACCCGCGTATAACCAGTTGGTTCAACTATCGCGTGCGCGCAGAGGCAAACCTTGCTTACAAACTGAATGCAACGGGAAATCTGTTCCTGAATTTAGGCATTGCCGATGTTTACGACACGCAACCCGCGGCCAGCGTGTCTGAAAACGATCTGCAGGTCCGCTCCAGTCTCGGACTGAAGTTTTAAGCGGCCTGGGTGTATTGGAGCTTGCCGAGTTTGCTCACCACATCTCCAAGGCGAGCGACAACTGCATCGCCCCGACCGGCTCCGATCCAAGGCGATTCCACGAGAATAGACGTGCAGCCGGCGTTACGCGCAGCTTCGGCGTCCTGCCATTTGTTGCTGATCACGACGCAATGTTCGAGGTTCAGCTTCCACTTGAACGACGCTTCGAACAACAGACCGGGCCTCGGTTTATGGCAGGGGCAAAATTCACTGTGATCATGCGGACAGACAAAGATGTCATCCAACGAAAACGTTCGGCGCAGGATGGAATGCATCAGATCCAGTTCGCGTCGAGGCAGCACACCGCGTGAAACCCAGGGCTGATTGGTCGTCGCGATTAACAGATAACCGGCAGCTTTCAATCGGAGCAGGGGTTCGATGGCTTGAGGATTGTGCTGAAGCTGTTCAATCGCGAGCGGAGGCATGGGCTGCCCTCGTTCTACCCTCTCGACATTCAAGATGCCGTCGCGCTCTACAAATACTGCCGTTCGCATGCCATGTAATAAGCAAGAGCCTCGCCGAGTATCGCCAACATCAGAGAATCCCCTAAAAACCCAGCATTTACAGGGGTTTTTGCGAATCGCAAAAATGCAAAAAAGCGCCGTATTCATTGCAAGAAAACCACATCCGCAGATTGACTCTGCCATCTTGTTTGGCGATAACAGAGCCCTGCCATGCAAACCGCAACCACTCCCGTCGCCCGCAAAACCGTGTTCGAGGGCGTGTCCGTGTATCATATCATAGTCGTCGTCTTGGCTTCCTGTGGATGGCTATTCGACTGCATGGGACAACGCATCTTTGTTCTGTCCCGTTCACCCGCACTTCGAGAACTTCTCGGCGCGACAGCTTCCGACGGGTCGGTCAAGTATTGGGGAGGCATTGCGACTTTTCTGATGATGGTCGGGTGGGCTACTGGCGGAATTCTTTTTGGGATGGTCAGCGACAAATACGGACGCACCAAAGCAATGGTCTGCACCCTCCTCGCTTATACGTTTTTTTCAGGCCTCTCAGGATTTGCGCAAAGCGTTACTGCATTCCTTGTTTTTCGTTTCCTGTTTGGACTCGGGGTAGGCGGTATGTTCGGCGCGGCGACAACGTTGGTGGCTGAAAGTGTCCCCGGTCGATTCCGAACCGTCGCTCTTGGTTCAATGCAAGCTGTTTCCGCATTGGGTAACATCCTTGCGTCAGACATTGGCGGCATCATCACGCCAGGTCGCGAAAACTTCTGGGGCCATTTCAGCGGCTGGCAGGTGCTGTCATTCGTAAGTGTATTCCCAGCAGTCTTAGCCGTTCCAATGATCCTCCTTTTGAAAGAACCCGAGAGTTGGAAGAAGGCAAAGCAAGATGCTGCGAGCGGCGGTGGAAAAGCTGTCGGTTCAATCCGCGACTTGTTCGCCTACCCACGTTGGCGCCACAACACAATCATTGGCGTTTGCCTTGGCCTCGCTGGAATGGTGGGACTTTGGGGAATCGCGTTTTTCTCCCCTGAGTTGATCACGACCGCCCTAAAGAACCGGCCGATTCAAGTAGAAGAGATCGTTAAGGCTGCGGACATCCGCAATACGTTGGTCCTGAGTGACAGCCCAGCGGTCGTTCGCCTCAAAAGCAAATTGTCTCCAGATTTGCTGGCGCATTTGAAGCAAGACGATACAGGAGTTTTATCGCCAGTGTTGGAACAGGAACTCCGCGATGGACTGAATCAAGTTGTCGCTGAGGGCTCGCTTTATGACTCTGCGGCATTTGCCACTGTCACTCTCAAAAAATCCACAAAGAATCTCATTCAGTTGGTTGAGAAGAATGGCGACAAACAGAATATCGTCTCGCTCAATCGCCAACTCGTCGAACAGCTTTTTCCAGGTGCCATCACTGAACTGCAAAGCACCATCGACCGCACCATTAGCAAAGGCACCATGTTACAGGACGTTGGTGCGCTCTTCGGGATGTTCGCATTTACTTTTGTGGCGTCATATTTCAGCAGGCGCAGTGCGTTCTTCATCGCATTTGCGATGTGCCTTTGCACCGTTTCGTATGTGTTCTATTCGTTGCACTCTGTAAACGATGTGTATTGGATGCTGCCGCTAATGGGCTTTGCGACGTTGTCGTGCTTTGCCGGTTACTCTATATATTTCCCCGAAATATTTCCAACGCGACTGCGCGGCACCGGCGTAGGCTTCTGCTACAACACAGTCCGGTATTTGGCAGCCCCGTTTCCCTTTCTCCTCGGCTGGCTTAGTACCTTGATGCCGTTCCGCACTGTGGCTATATCGCTGGCGTTGATTTACGTGGTTGGAATGGTCGCCCTCATCTGGGCCCCCGAAACCAAAGGCAAGCCGTTGCCGGAGGATTAATTGAAAGGGCGGGTTCGATTTAGCCAGAACTCAGGCTGCCGGTGCGCATGTGCAATGGCAACAACCCAGACGACATCGCCGCGAATAATATAGGCAGCGTAATAAGTGAATACTGGAAAGTTGATACGGCGATAAAGACCTCGTCGTAGGTGGGGCAGCTCTGGGTTGCGCAGAATCCTTTCGAAAATGGCCTCAGCTTCGGTTCGGAATTCAACGCCTAAGCCGGGTTCGCGCGATTCATAATAATCCACCGACGCATTGAACTCACGTTCCGCTGCATCCAGAATGATCAGCGTCATTTGTTGAGGCGCCGGTCGGTGTCACGCAGAACTTCTTTATATGGACGCCCTTTCGCCACTCCTGAATCGATTAATTTGATGCGTCTTTCGATTTCATCTTCCCAAGTCGCTTCTGCTTCGGTGTCAGCGGTCGGCTCTGCATGCTCCAGCAATGTGCGAGCAAGACGAAGCTGCTCTTGTTGTGGCAACTGCAGGGCTTCGTCGGCTACAGCAGCGAAGTTCTTGCTCATACGATTAGGTTAATCGTTGGCTGGAAATTGTAAATTGTCAAAGAACTGGGGATTGCCATTTGATTGAGAGTAGCAACCCGCTGAACCGACGATGGCAGAACGTCACTTTGCAATCAAAAAGTAACGACACTATCGGACGTAAGAAAAAAGCCCGTTCTTGCGAACGGGCTTTCTTGAATTTCTTTTAGACCTGCTTAGGCAGTAGGGGAGGCTTCGGCGGCGGTCTTCTTTTTCGCGCGCGGCTTCTTTTCCTTCTTTTCGCCTGCGGCGGCTTCTTTCGCTTCGCCTTCTTTGGCTTCAGCGGCAGGAGCTTCGGTCTTGGGCGCGACAGGGGCGGTAACCGGGACATCAACGAACTCGAGGATGGCGAGATGGGCGGCGTCGCCGATTCGTTGGCCGAGTTTCATGATGCGGGTGTAACCGCCTTTGCGATCCATTTGGGTCGGAGCGATTTCGTTGAACAAAATCTTCACCGCGTCCTCGTCCTGGTGGAGACGAGCAGAGGCGAGACGACGATCGTGCAACGTGCCGGCTTTGCCGAGAGTAACCATCTTTTCCGCGACACTGCGGGCAGCTTTGGCTTTGGCCAGGGTCGTGGTGATGCGTTTATGTTTGATCAGGCTGCAGACCATGCTGGCAAGCATGCGATTGCGATGCGTGCCTGTCCGGCCGAGTTTAGCTGTGCGTTTTAAATGGCGCATATGTCGAAGTTATTCAGCCAGTTTCAGCTCGTCTTTGGGCGCTTCCAGCAAGGCTGGATCGATGTTCATGCCCAAAGAGAGTCCGAGGCTGGAAAGTTTCTCTTTGATTTCGTTGAGCGATTTCTTACCGAAATTGCGGTACTTGAGCATTTCGCTTTCGGTCTTCATCGCCAATTGACCAACGCTCGTGATATTGGCGTTGTTCAAGCAGTTGGCCGCGCGGACGGAGAGCTCGATTTCGTTGACGCTCATGTTGAGCAGCTTCTTCATCTTCGCTTTTTCGTCGTCCTGCTTGGCTTCAGTCTCTTCGAATTCAACGGCGTTCTTATCGTAGCCGACGAAGACATCGAGGTGATGCTGCAAAATGGCGGACGCCTGGGTGAGCGCGTCATCAGGGGTGATGCGGCCGTCGGTCCAGATTTCCATGATCAAACGATCATAGTCAGTGCGTTGGCCGACACGGGCGTTTTCGACCGCGTAACGAACGCGGGTGACAGGGGAGAAAAGTGAGTCGATCGCGATGACGCCAATGGCTTGGTCAGGCTTCTTGTTTTCGTCACCGGGGCAGAAGCCACGGCCGACTTTGACTTCGAGTTCCATCTCGAATTTCTTCTTCTTGTCCAAAGTGCAAATGATCTGCTTGGGGTTGACGAGCTCAACGTTTTGGTTGAGTTCGATGTCGCCTGCAGTGACTTCGCCTTCTTTATTGACGGAGAGGAGGAGGGTCTGGGGCTCACGGGAGTGGGCCTTCAAAAGAACCTTCTTGAGGTTCAACACCAGGTCGGTGACGTCTTCAACGACGCCTTCGACAGTGGCGAACTCGTGCATGGCACCATCGACTTTGATCGAGGTGATGGCGGCGCCTTCCAAAGAGGAGAGGAGCACGCGGCGCAGGGAGTTGCCGACGGTGTGGCCGTAACCGGTTTCAAACGGCTCAGCGATAAATTTTGCGTATGTTTCTGTAGCGGTACCTTCTTCTTTGGTCAACCGCTTCGGCATTTCGAAACGTCCTAAACGAACTGGCATAATTACTATCCTTTCAACAATTTTAATCTGACGTTTCCGGGTGTTTATTCCCGCACCGGAAACGTCCGTATAATTGTTTTTGTCCCCTGCAGGGCAGGGGACGTTGTTACTGTTTAGCGGGAATAAAATTCAACGACCGCTTGCTCATTGGCAATCGGCTGGATTTCGGCGCGCGTAGGAATACGTATTAGTGTTCCTTTGAAAGCTGCTTTGTCCAGGGTCAACCATTCGGGAATGGTACGGCTGGTGGAGAGCTCCATGTTTTTGGTCGCGAGTTGCTTGGAGACGTTGTGGTCTTTGGCTTCAATCACGTCATTCACTTTAACAGCGAAAGACGGGATGCTGACCTTGCGTCCGTTCACCTTGACGTGGCCATGGGCCACCATCTGACGCGCAGCAGCGCGAGTGGTTGCGAAACCGAGGTGGTAAACAATGTTGTCCAGGCGGGTCTCGAGGATCTGGAGCATTTGCTCGCCAGTGACACCACGGCGCTTGAGCGCTTTTTCGTAGACGCCACGGAATTGCTTTTCCATGAGGCCGTAGAAGTAGCGGAGCTTTTGCTTTTCGATCAGGCCGAGACCGTAGTCGGTGTGTTTGCGACGGGATTTCGGGCCGTGGACACCGGGACCGTAGTTGCGGCGTTCCAGATATTTATCCGGACCGAACATGGGGATGCCGAAACGGCGGCTGATGCGGGTTCTTGGTCCTGTATAACGTGCCATACTTAAATTTCCTTATTAATTACAAATTCAGGTTACAAATTTCAAAAATTACACGCGGCGTTTTTTGCGTGGGCGGCAGCCGTTGTGCGGAACGGGCGTGCAGTCTTTGATTGCGCTGATTTCCAGGCCGATGGCCTGAAGGGCGCGGATAGCGGATTCACGGCCGGAGCCGGGACCCTTGACGCGGACTTCTACTTCACGCATGCCGTGTGACATAGCTTGACGAGCGGCGTCCTGGGCAACTTGTTGCGCGGCGAACGCGGTGCTCTTGCGGGAGCCCTTGAAGCCGACGCGACCAGCGGACGACCAGCCGAGCACGTTGCCGTGCATGTCGGTGATGGTGACGTTGGTGTTGTTGAACGTGGCCAAAATGTTTGCAATACCAACGGCGATGTTCTTCGCGCCTTTGGCTTTGATGATTTTCTTGAGGTTTGGATCATCACCGAGCAGCTCAGCAGCGGTCGGCGCAGCAGGTGCGGCGACAGCAACGGGAGCTCCGGCTGCGGCGCCACCTTCAGCGGGTTTAGCAGCGGCGTCACCGGCAGGAGCTTTTTCCTTCTTCGGCTTGGCAGCGGCGGCTGGTTTATCACCAGCTGCAGCGGCAGGTGCGGCTGCGGCGGCGTCTGCCTTCGGAGCTTTTTCTTTCTTAGGAGCGGCTGGTTTCTTTTCTTCGGCCATAAAAATTTAAAGTGAATGTAAACTAACAGTGATCAATGAATACCAGTCTTGGCGTTCGGATTGCGTTGGACACCGACGGTCTTACGCGGACCTTTGCGCGTGCGCGCGTTGGTCGAGGTGCGCTGACCGCGGACAGGCAGACCGCGCAGATGGCGGATGCCACGATAGCACTTGATGCCTTGCAGACGCTTGAGGGTCATACCCAATTCGCGGCGCAGGTCACCTTCGATGACGTATTTGCCGTCCTGGATGGCGTGGACGATTTGGGACATCTGTTGTTCGGTCAGGTCCTTGGCGCGGATTTTGGGGTCAATCTTGGCGTTTTCGAGAATGACCAGCGCGTTTGTGGGTCCGATGCCGTAGATGTAGCGCAAAGCGATATCGATTCGCTTGTTGCCTGGAATTTCAACTCCGATGATACGTGCCATAAAAATTAACTTTGGTGATATTTAGTGATATTTGGTGATATTTACCGATATCAACCCTGACGTTGTTTGTGACGGGCATTAGAGCAAATCACGCGAATGATGCCTTTGCGTTTCACGATCTTGCAGTTTTCACACAATTTTTTGACTGATGCTCGCACTTTCATAAAAGTTTATTTCAAATCTAAAATTTCAAATCTCAAACCGGAGCACGCTCAAGCGTGAACTCCACATCTATTCGTCGCGCAGGGTTATGCACCCGCGTGACAGGTCGTAGGGTGACATTTGCACCATCACGACATCGCCCAAGGCGATCTTTTCAAAACTCAAACGGCGTTTGCCGGACACGTGGGCCAGGAGGCGATGGCCATTGGCCAATTCGACCCTGAACAACGTGTTCGGCAACACTTCGACAATCTTGCCCTCAACTTTGATTGCGTCTTCGCGGGCCATTTATTTAACCCACAGCGCTTTGTCTAACCAAAGTCAAGATTTCCGGCCCTGATTCCGTAATCAAAACCGTATGCTCAAAATGGGCGGAGAGTTGACCATCTTTAGTCACCACTGTCCAGCCATCTTTAAGGACCTGAACCTCCGGCCCGCCTGCGTTAACCATCGGTT
>JAQGOW010000196.1 GCA_028293405.1 Verrucomicrobiales bacterium | reverse complement strand
GTGCAGATGAACGGCGGTAAGACATTTTAAAATTGTAGTGGGTTCGATTGATTCGAACCCTTTTACCTCGAGTGACGTCGCGATTTTCTTTGATAGTTCGTTCAGATCAAATCGTGGTGACCAGGTTGCAGCAACCATTAGGTCATACATCGACAGCTTCGTTCCAGAGCTGTTGATCCTTTCGAAGATGGGGCACACCTCCTCCACGCTTAACTCCTTAAGAACTACAACCGGCAGTCGGTAGCTGGTGAATGCTTCGACAACATCGTCCAATCGTTGCTGATACGTTGCAGCGGATTGGCTGGTTTGCAGGCCTGTTCTGAAATTTAGCAATTTCGTTGTATTGAATAGCCAGCGCATTGGGAACACGTTTGGCGCGGCGCGTTCGATGAGAACCACAAATTTTTCTTCTTGGAGGTCATACCCCGCAGCAAATCCCAGTTCTTCCGGCGGGGCGCCCAAGCATGAATACACGACAGTGATTCGCTGCTGCCCGTCTAACACATAATCCGTCGGGGAATGATCATCGGTTTTTGGAAGTTTGAAATCACCGATATTGCGCTCAACTGCTAGTTTTGAATTCGTTCGCCAGAGTAGCAAGCTGCCTACTGGATAGTTGTTTGAAATACTGTCCAGAAGGTCCAAAGCTTGGTCCTCCTTCCAAACAAATTTTCGTTGAAACTGCGGAATTTTAACCTCTCCCTTTTGAATATCTGCGACAAGGTCCCTGATGAAGGACGTCTTTGTTTCCAAACGGCTACCGACATTCGATTTGATGCTCATATTAATCTACTGAACGTATTCGTTGCTGTTCTTGCCCATGGCCCCGTGGATTTGGCGGCGGGGCGGTAGACGTTTTTGGCCATTACTTCTTGCGTAAGTGGGTCCTTTAGTCCGGATAGAACCGTGTGGATGGCTCTGACGCGTTCGGAAGGCGATGCGACCGACCAGCGGTCGATGAAAGAGTTATAGGATTGGTTGAACATCAGCAGCAGCATTGTTAACGACTGGGCATAAGGGTGGAAGATGAAAGTTTCGCATAATCGCGGTCGAACCGATCGAACAGACTTCGGAACTTACGTCTGGTGAAACGCGGGCACGAAGCATTTTATCCAGTTCACCGCCCGCCGTGCGTGGCGCCGCATTAAATATGAGAATTCTTCTCGCCGAGATGAACCCAAGGTTGCGCAGCACTTGCGACCGGGGCTGGCTGCGGAAGGCACGACATCTGATTCGTTTTTTCCGCGCACCCTCCAATCCGTCCCGTACGCAGGCTACGGGAGAAGCACCAGACGGTAAAAGGCCGGTTGAGAAAGGGTCAGCGGATTTTGCACCTGCATAAACGTTCCACTGCCCAGAACCGGATCGGTGACGGCGGTCCAGGTTGGCGCAGGGATTGTTCCGGCCGTTTCGAGCCGGTAGTAGCGACCTTTAATCGTGTCGAAGCCAAACAATCCGTTGGTCCCTTGCAATTGAAAGCTGACGATCGCAACAGCCGGCAAGGTCACCGTGTTGATGATTCGGACCTGTTGTTCATTTGCCGCCAACACTGCGTTTGCCGGCTGTGACAGAAGAACAGAAAAGAACTGGTTCGATTGCGCCAATTGGCTGCCAAAAACTGGCACCGAAAGCGTCGCATTCGACGCACCAGCCGCGAAACATATTGTGCCGGCCTTCGCCTGATAATCGACACCAGCTGCGGCAGTGCCATCCGCTGTCTGATATTGAGCGCTCGCAGGACTCGAGTCCGTCGGGCTGAGTGTAAATCTGAACACAGCGTTGGTAACGCCATTTGTAGATCGCACCACATCGTTGGCGCTAACGGTCAGCGTGCGAAAATGGTTTTCCAAAATTGTTCCGGTCGCAGTTGTCCTCCCAGGGGCGACATTGGTAAACGTGACCAGGCTCACGTAGAAATTTCGATTTGTTGAAACGACGATGTTTGTTGGCACAATCGAAACGTTCAACGGTCGACTTGTAAAACCGGGACCGAAAGTAAGCACACCGGACGCCGCCACGTAATCTGTTCCCGCCTTCCCGGTTCCGTCGAAAGTTTGATATCCGACGGTCACAGTGGAACTGCTGACTTTCGAAAGCGTAACGGTAAATACCATCGTTGTGCTGGTTGAATTCCCATTCAGTAAGAATGCGTCGGCAATTGAAACGAGCGCCGGAGCAGGCGACGCATTGATGGTTGTTTGAACGGTTGAGATATTATTCGTCGGGTTCACTTCATATGCGTACGAAACCGTTGCGGTGTTCGTCACGATACCCGTGTTATTTACCTTCAACTTTACAGTGACCGTTCCTGACGCGCCGCTGTTGATGTTCTGCAACTGACAAACAACCGCGCCATTCGACAACACGCATGTGCCGAGGCTTGAAGTCGCGGATATAAAGGTAGTCCCCGTAGGTAAAGCATTGGTGAAAACCACACCAGATGCCGTCCACGGGCCTGCATTGGCAATCTTGTAGGTGTATGTATTGGTTGCGCCAACAGTCGCCGATGTCGGAGCGCTGGTTGCCAAAATTGAAACGTCAGCTTGCGGCTGTGCGAGGCTTCCGATTTCAACCATGAACAATCGGTTTGCATCGGTGAGTAGTGCGAGGCTGTTCGTGCCGATCGTCAACAGTTTCGACGCGTAGCCGTTTCCAACAGGCAACGGGATTGCCCACAATTCGTTATACGTTGTGGCATCTAATGCGTGAATGGTTAGTTGCCACACCGCCGCAAATTGGCCGGCTCCTGTCACGAAATACAACCTGTTATTTGCGACATCCGGCCGCACGACCCCGCCAATCGGCAGATTAGTGATCACTGTCAGGGCGGTTGGATTAACAACTCGACCGGCCTGAAAATAAATTAATCCGTTGTCCGTTTCGAAAGCGTTGTCGTAGTCCGGTACAAGCGTGCTGTTTTCCAGCGTCATCTGCGCTCCGCTGCCCGTAACTGATATCCTCCGGAAATTAAAAGGGATCGTTTCGTAAAGCGTGCCGGTGTTAGTCGAAAACCTAAGATAATAGACGCCGCCATATTCGCGGCCCGGTGCCGTTTGCGTCCGGGGCACACCGTTATCGTAAATAGCCAGTCCGATGTTGCTTTGATTCGCTTGCAACGACACCGCTAAAGCAGACGGTTG
>JAQGOW010000175.1 GCA_028293405.1 Verrucomicrobiales bacterium | reverse complement strand
AACCCCTTTGTCAACCGCACCGGTTCGCTGAACGGGCTCGGGCCTTTTGTATCCGCAACGTCCAACACCGTCGCGCCTCCAATCTCAAGTTTGAAAGTCCCATTGGCCTCGGCTTGGAAACTAATCTCGTCGCGCAAATCCGCCCGAATGAACCCGGACCACGTCACACGAAATTTTCCGCCCGGCAGAAAACTCGTCGGCGGCTCCCCTTCCGGCACATACAACGCGAGTGTCGGCGTGGTTTTGGTGTCGGTAGTTTTTCCGTCAGCGGCAACAAACGTTGCACGCAGGCCCTGCGACGACATTGTCTGGCCAAGACACTGCACTGCCGTCGCAAGCGCGACGAACACCGACGCAATCCGCGAAAATTTTGCAGCGAAACAACGCACAGGTGAACAGAATAGCCTCACTCGCCAATCGCGCGCAATTGTCGCTGCAAACTTCGATGCATCGATTCATCAATGCCCGGCCCAAACGGCGCAGGCGAACTGCCGCGCGCGCGATTGCACTCGAGCACTTCATAACCGCCGGCGGGCAACATCTCAGCCGTCGGCAAATACGTGATCGTCTCCTGGCTGTAACCCCAGAACACGACATCTCGCGGTGCGAGCCATTTGGAAACTTTTGGCCCCCATTCCACACACGGTTCACCGGCCAAATAACAAACCCACTGATTGTCCGCCAACCGAATCAACCCCGTCGGCCAGGCGTCGCCCTTCGAAAAACCAACGCCGCTGTCGTAACGTTGCAGCCAATAGTTAGCGATATTGCGCTGCCGCTCCCCTTTTGCGTCGACGAGCAATTTTTCGTATTGCGCGCGTGGCGGCGGATTATCGCGCGGCAAAAACGGACGCTCCAACTCAGCCGAAAGGTTTAGGTTCAAAACTTTCGGCGTCGACTTCAATGCCGCTAAGACGTCGCTCGCCAATTGCTTTCCGACATTCGCAGCATCGTCCGGCTTGGCAGTGCGAAAACCAGTCATCTGCAAGTTCGCCAGTGCGCGCGGCCGAACATCGCCAGCCAAACCTTGCACAAATTGTAGATGGGCCGTCTCACCAAGCTGTTTGCGCAATTCATTACGCGCCTGCCCCGGGAAATCCGCCGAAATCGCATTCCCCGCGTAGGTGTAGACAATCACGGGATGACACGCATACGAAAAGATTACAGCCGGTGCAGACGCGTCGAGCGGCGACAGTTTTAAAACCCAAAGTTTGTCCGCAATCGGCCCGTCCGGATTCGGCCGCATCGATGGCTGGCCATTTTTGTCGTGCCCACGCCGATTGATCGCAATCTGCGACTTCCCTTCAAACACCTCCACCTTCACCGGCTTCACCGCTTTCGCCGCTGCCCGCGTCGCCTGCAAAATTTTTTCGTAAACCGCATTTTGAAAATCGATTTGATTCTGCGGCGTTGGCTGAAGCACCGCCATGATTGCGAAGTTCATCTGCGGCCCACTGTGCGTGTGCGAAACATTTAGCACCGTCAAATTCCAATCCACCCCCAGTTCATGAACGAGCATCGTGCGAATGCGATCACTTAATTCGTGCGGCATCCCAACCAAATCAAACGACACCAGCGCAAACCCCGCGCCTTTGCTGTCCTTGAGATACAGCACCTGTGCCTTGAGCGGATCCAACACCCGTTTACCAACGGTCTCCGTCGGCCCGCGCCCACCCATTTCGACCCCGAGCGGCGGCGTGATATCCACCTCCGCCCAACCCGCTTGTGCCGGGATGGTTTCAGCGCAGATACGTTGTGCGAGCAGCACAAAAAGAAGGAGACGCAGTAGCATTGTTCCCGAATACGATAAAGAGTTACTAAAGCAAAGGTTTCTCTCGCGACAAAACGTGTTCGCAAGCCTTCCTCGCTATTCCCTTTTACGTCCGTAGGTCACCAGAAAAATCTTCGTCTGTGGAGCACTTTTGAATTCGGCGGGTCGCTTCGCGCCTGACAAATCGTAACAAATCCGCAATGTATCGCCTTGAATCTCGTAGATGCACGGGAAAGACTTTCCCTTATTCGGCCCTTCAGTCCCGGTGATTGTCATTCCTTTGGGGTCGGTCGCCGCATCTAATGAATAGTCGCCCCGGTCAGGACTGCCATCTGCAATGACTTCATATCGATTGCTATCAAGTTTTAGGCTGATTGAATTCAGAACAGTTGCGGGTAGTTGCTTGCCGCCGAGTTCGGCAGTCACCGGCTTCCAAGTCCCCTTCAAGCGTTCGATATCGTTGGGATTAGTTCTAGAACAAGCCGTCAACAACGTCACAACAGCTAGTCCGATGCAGAAGATTTTATTCATAGAATGTCAGCTGAGTTCTTTTCACATACGACAACGCCAACTTAAACACAAATCATACCTTCGCAGTCAGGGCGGTGTGTCGGTTCGCTACGCGTGCAGGAGGATACGCCCCTCAACCCTTCGCACATTTCTTCACCGTCTCCCACGTCCGAGTCGTCACGTCGCGTCCAAAAGTCGTCTCGATCAATTGCATAAATACCGGCCCGCGCGGGCCAGGCACATACGCGCTAAACGCCTCGCGTTCTCGTGCGATCAAGATGCGCGCGCCATCCTTTTCAATTGGTAAACGTTGTTTGGGTTCCGAGAGCTTGCGCGCGAACGTCACCACCCGCTTCGCATCAGAAACAATTTTGAAATCTTGGTAAGGGTCCGAGTCGATCAACGCCTGAAGTTCCGCCACCGACCGCACGATCGTAAGAAAGCTACGACCAACGTCTTTTAACAATGCCGTATCGATTTGCCGTTCAATGGCAGCATCCGATTTCGTCGAACTATCAAAAGCCACATTCCCGCTCGACAGCAGCGTCTTCACGTTCGTAAAACCGGCGCCCTCAAGACACTTCTTGAGATCGGACATCTTAAGATTCATCGGGCTCACCCCACGAAGAAATGCAACGTATCTCGGCATCAGACTAACGGTGCCACTGAAGTTTTCCGTTCGGAAGCGCTCTTTATCACCCAATCACCAACCCATAATCCTCCGCGATCCGCTGCGTCAGTCCGGGATCGATCAACCCGGCTTCACTGCCGATCGCGTAATCGAACAACTCGCCCATCGCCAAATTCAACGTCTGTCCGCGTTTATAACCCTCACACGCACGCGGCTGACTCTCCAGCACGCACACCAAAGCGTTTTCATCCTGCCAATCCGTCGGGCGCACCCACACGTACTCCTTGTCGCCTTGTCGCGTCGTCAAACCGACTTTTAATCCCAGGTTTAAACCTTGCATGCCGGCAACAAAACGTTCGCGGATGGATGGCAATCGACGTTGCACCTCTGCCGCCGCGCCGGCCATGGCCCTCTCAAATTCATTCTCGCAATCCGCCGTCGGCACAGCCACGCCAAGATTCCGGCCGATCGTCATAATCCACGTGTCGTAATCGCTCTCCCAACCCAACGGCGGTTGTGGCGTCACGAACTTCGAGTCCTCGTCCTCCTCCAACTCCGTCACCGCGTCAGCCGGTCCATTCATCATGACCAAACGAACTCGCACCTCCGCCTCGCCTGCCTTCAACTCCGCATAACGTGCCAATGCTTTCAGACCAGTTACGTCATCTCTCGTCAAAGTCATTTCTTCAGGCACACCAGACTTCAGACTCGCCAGCTTCGCCGAGATCAACCTCGCCAGGAATTGCCCCACCCGACAATGATTCGGCGCCACCGGCCAAATCTGCAAAGGCGGCACATCAAGCGTCGTCAGCCAGTGCCGACCATCCGCCTGCTTCGACTGTAAAATCATTGGTTGATCAAAAAACATCTCTATTCCTTTGCTGCTTAGGGTTAAAGGGCCTCTACGTCGACAGCCACGCTGGGGCACAAAACAGCTAAAGCGTGTCAACAGAACGAATAAAGCAGCAAAAGTGCCAAGTTCAAGGACTACGCTTGAGAGTAAAATCGAGAAAACCAATGGTACCAATGCCTGACTGCTCCCCTGCTCCGTTCATCCATTGTCGTTTTTACTTTTCCTGCCAAATATCATTGATCCAAAAAGTCGTGAAGACCCCATAAACCCGATTGCGTTCATCAAAGAAAATAGTCTGATAGCGGCGCATCCCTGTTCCAGTCGCACGGCCTTGCGGATAAAGCCAGACCCGTCCTTTCGCTCGCATATCACCAGAGCTTACCGGATTCCCTTCCTCCTCCATCTGATCCGCGCTCTCCGTGAAATTAGTTCCATCGACCATCCTGAACGGCCGCCCGAGCGCCGCAATCACCTCGTTCGTGGTCGCCGAATACAACCTGGGCTGCACGTCCTTTCGCGCCGACTCCGAAAACAAATTGACGTAAATCCCCACCGCGATAAACGCCGCAAACACCGCTGTCAATCGAGCTTGAAAATTCATTGAATATTCCGACCAAAATTCTTCATCCAGCCCCCACAAATGCGCACCTCTTCTGTCGCAATCAGTCAAAAGGAGCCTGTCAAAGGAAAGAATCAGCAGCAAAAGTGCCATTCGCAGCAGAAAGAACGTTGGGGGGAAGTTCAACACTCACAATAGTCATTTCACCGGAACATGAGTTCGTATGCTTCCCTTCCCGTTGGTTCCCGCCCGACACGTGCGCGCCTCGCCTGTTCGTTTCTAAAATGAAAAATTGAAAGCACATCAACCGGCGCCTCCTTCGAGAGCACTAAAATCACAACAATCTCCCCGTTGGCGATAACCGAAACCACGGCCAACCCCCACAACATCCATGGCCCTGCGCCGTAGGAAATCACGCCCAAACACGCGATAAAAACACAGAGTCCATAGACCTTCGCCGAAATCGCATGCACCGCTGGCACCGCCTTGAACTTCACCAAGCCAACCCCATGACAAACCAACTCACCCACCACCATCACCATCACCGGAACAAGCCCGCCGACTATTGTCGAGCGCGACACCAGCCAGGCAGAAACCAAGATGCAGAGATAAAACACGACGTCAGTCACACTGTCCAACCGGCGCACCCACGGAAACGCCACGTTGAACCTGCGCGCCAGCACTCCATCAAAATAGTCACTGAGAATCCCGGCCATGAGAATCGGCACAAACAGGTGGTGCGGCCAATTTTCAACCGCGATCAAAATGGCCACCGGCCCAAGAACCAAACGCAGCAATGTCAGCGAAAGAGGCCATACGGCGGGCCCAGGCAAAAACCATTTTCGTTCCATTTGAGGCCAACCTACCACTC
>JAQGOW010000174.1 GCA_028293405.1 Verrucomicrobiales bacterium | reverse complement strand
TGCCCAGCGCGGTGCTGAATGCCGTCCGCAAGAAAGATATCGAACGTGAACGCGAACGCGCGTTGTTGGCCTTGAGGCACAGTGAGGAACACTTCCGTTCGCTCATCGAAAACGCGCTCGATATCATCATCATTTTAAACCCGGACGCCACGTTCCGATATGCCAGCCCTTCGATGCGTTCGATGGGTTATCCGCCGGACCAGCTGATCGGGAAGAGCTTCTTCGATTTTGTTCCGTCTGATGACGTTGCGAAGGTCACGGGGATGTTCGATTCCTTGTTCAAGGAAGCGGGCAAGCCGCAACAGGTTGAATTTTGTTTTCGCGATTGCGACGAGTCCTGGCGCGTGCTGGAGTGCATTGGAAAATCGGTGCGGATCGATTCGCCCGCTGCTGCCATCGTTCTCAACGCTCGTGACATTACAGAACGCAAAGAGGCCGATGAACGCATTGAAAAGCTAGCCGCGTTTCCGCGGTTAAATCCGAATGCGATTTTCGAATTGGAAGCAGACGCGCGCTTGACCTACTGCAATCATGCAGCAACGGAATTAGCGCGGATGGTCGATTCGGACCCGGCCGATATTTTGCCGAACGACATCGATGAAATCATCGGCGAATGTCTGCGCACTGGGAGTAATCGCGTTCGGCGCGAGACGGTTCTCGCGAATCGAATTATCGCCTGGCAGTTCTTCCCGATTCTCGAGCATCAAACCGTTCACTGCTACGCCGTCGACATCACGGAGCGGGTGAATCTGGAAACGCAGTTGCGCCAGTCGCAAAAGATGGAATCCATCGGGCAATTGGCGGCGGGTATCGCTCACGATTTCAATAACGTGCTCACGATTGTGCACGGGTATTCCAGGATGTTGTTGGAAGACAACATGGTGCCGGAAGAAGCGCGTGAACCGATTGAACAAATTTCCGTCGCGGCACAGCGCGCCACCAATTTGACGCGACAACTGCTGACGTTCAGCCGCAAGCAGATGATGCAACCGCAAGCGTTGGACTTGAACGAAGTGGTCAGCAATGTGACGCGGTTTTTGCGGCGAATTTTGGGTGAAGATATTGCGCTGCATTTTAATTACACGCCAAACGTGCCGCCGCTTGAAGCGGATAGCAGCATGGTGGAGCAACTGATCATGAATTTGGCGGTCAACGCTCGTGATGCCATGCCCAAAGGTGGCACCGTCACGATCGGCACTGGAATGGTCGAGATCAACGAAACACACGCGCGCATCAATCCGGAAGCGCGCGTCGGTAAATACGTTTGTTTGCGCCTCAGCGATACGGGTTCGGGAATTCCGCCGGAAGTTTTACCACGGATTTTCGAACCGTTCTACACCACCAAAGCGGTCGGGAAAGGAACAGGGCTGGGTCTCGCCACGGTTTACGGTGTCGCAAAACAGCATCAAGGTTGGGTTGAGGTGTTGAGCGAAGTCGGTAAGGGAACGACGTTCCGAATTTATTTTCCGGCTGCAAATGTTACTGCCGATGCTGCCGGGTTAAAGCCGGTGAACGAAAAGAACTGCCGTGGTAACGAGACCGTGCTCGTGGTCGAAGACGAGCCTCAGTTGCGAACGATGGTTTGCGGCGTGTTGCGTCAGCATGGTTACACGACGCTCGAAGCGAGTTGCGGGCCGGAAGCGATTCCGATTTTTCGCGAGAATGCGTCGAAGATATCGCTGGTCCTCACCGACATGGTGATGCCCGGCAATATGAACGGGCGCGAGTTGGGCGATATTTTGAAAGCGGAAAAGCCCAGTCTGCGGATTGTTTACAGCAGTGGTTACAGCGCGGAGATGTTTTCGAAAGACTCGGTGTTAAAACGCGGGCTCAATTTCCTGCAGAAACCTTACCATCCATCGGCCCTCGCCAAAATCGTCCGCGATTGCCTGGATTCTTAGGCGAGTTGTCGGGCGCGGACTTCGATCAGTTGCGCCATGATACTGACGGCGATTTCGTTTACGCCAACGGCTTGAATCGGTAGTCCGACCGGGCAGGCGACTTTTGCCAGTTGTTCCGAAGTGGCAATTTTCTTTTGCAGAAAACCATCACGGATCAGACGAATCTTTCGACTGCTCCCAAGCATCCCGAGGAACGCGAACGGTTTATGAATCCAATCGGCCAGGACGTCGGCATCGTGATTGTGGCCGCGAGTTGCGATGAGGCCGAACACAGATTGCGTGGGGAAGGGGACGGCGAGTAATTCACCCCAGTTGCCGAGTTGCAGTTTTGTTTTTTTCGGGAAGTGATCGTAGTTCGCGAGTTCGGGCCGGTCATCGAACACGGTGACTTCGAAATCCAAATTGATCGCGAGCGGCGCGACGGCTTGAGCAACGTGACCGGAACCGGCGATCCATAATGCGTGGGGTGGGGAGACGGTTTCTTCGTAAAGAGAAGGCGAACGTCCAACGTCCAACGTCGAACGTCCGACATCCAATAACTGAATGTGGAAGTTTTCGTCGACGGCCCATGTTTGTGTTTTGTCCGATTTTGCGAGCTCGGTCCAAATGGAAATTGCTTCAGCGGCTGCGGGTAGAATTAAACCGTAAACTTTGCCGCCGCAGATTAAACCGTCGTCCCAGCCGAAATTGTGGTCGAGCGTGAATTCGAATGTTTCTGGTTTGCCCGTGGCCAGCGCCTGTTTAGCGCGACGTCGCACTTCCGCTTCCAGGCAACCGCCGCCGAGGGTGCCCGTCATCGTGCCATCGGGAAAGAAGAGCGCTTTCGCGCCTTTTTTTTGCGGGGTGGAACCTTTGATGCGCGAGATGATGCCGAGCGCAAATCGTTTGTGCTGTTGCGCTGCTTCGACCATCTGTTGATAGAACCGCACCGCTGAATCATACGGTATCTCGCCTCGGAATCAAAGCCTCGCGCCGTCTGTCGCGTAAGGAGATGCCTGACAACCTTGATGCATATCACTTTCAAAACATTTGACTTGAGGACATGCGCAGCGATAATCGCAGTAATCGATGGCTAAATTAGTCGTGCTCAGTGAATCGCTGGCAGGCAAAACCCATGAGCTAACGGTGGATACAACCACTGTTGGTCGCGTGGAGGACAACGCTTTTCAGATTGAAGAAGCCTCCGTCTCAAGTCATCACGCTGAAATTATCCGTCGCGGCAACGACGTCGTCATCAAGGATCTCAACTCCACCAATGGTACTTTCATCAATGGTCAACAGATCACTGGCGAAGGTGTGTTAAAGCCGGGACAGATCCTTCGATTAGGTCAAATTGAATTGCGTTTAGAAGACGGCTCGGCAGCTTCTGCGAGTTCTTCGAAACCTGCGTCAGCACCTTCGCCATCAGCCGACCCCAGGGCGCAATCCGGAAAGAAGTTGCCCGACCACACCATGGTCATTCCGCAAGGAGTGAAGCTCGGCGAACCGCAAACGAAACCGGCGGCTTTCGACAAAGGTGCTTTTGCGAAGAAGAGCGATAAGGGAACGAAAACGTTTATTATCGTTGCCGCTGTGCTCGGCGTAATTCTGATCGCGGTGATTTTGTTTTACGCGTTTGCCAAGACCTGATCAACGGCCTTCACGAAGCCAACCGGCCACATCCGTTGCAGAGTAGGTGATTACCATATCGGCGCCCGCTCGTTTCATCGACAATAGTGTTTCCATCGTGACTGCGCGTTCGTCGATCCAACCTTTTGCCGCAGCTGCTTTGATCATCGAGTATTCGCCACTGACGGCATAGGCAGCGGTGGGATAACCAAATTCTTCTTTCACGCGATGCAAAATATCGAGGTAAGCCAGCGCGGGCTTGACCATGACCATGTCAGCGCCTTCCTGCAAATCCATCGCGACTTCGCGCATCGCTTCGTCGGAATTGGCCGGGTCCATTTGGTAACTGCGACGATCTCCGAATTGCGGCGTTGATTCGGCTGCTTCGCGGAATGGGCCGTAGTAGGCTGACGCGAATTTCGCGGCGTAGGACAAAATCGGTGTGTCGGCGTAATTGCGATCGTCCAGCAGAGTGCGGATTGCGGCAACGCGGCCGTCCATCATGTCGCTGGGCGCGACGATGTCTACGCCGGCTTCAGCGTGACTGAGTGCGGTGCGCGCGAGTAACTGCAGGCTGGGATCGTTTTGAACCTGGCCGCGCCCTTTGTGAACAATGCCGCAATGCCCGTGGCTCATGTATTCGCAAAGGCAGACGTCGGTGATGACGAGAAGATTGGGCAATTCCTTTTTGAGCAGTTTGACCGCTTGTTGGACGATGCCGTTGGTCGCATAAGCGCCAGACGCTTTTTCGTCCTTCTTGTCAGGTATGCCGAAAAGAATTACCGCGGGCACGCCGAGCGCATGTGCTTTTTCAGCTTCCTTGAGCACTTCATCTGGCGAGAGTTGGAACACGCCGGGCATCGAGCCGACGGGTTGGCGAAGTTTTTTGCCGAAGCGCGCGAACAACGGCAAAATGAGCGAGTCCGCGGTGAAACGATTCTGCTGGACCATGCGGCGAAGCACTGGCGATTGGCGCATGCGACGAGGGCGATATTGCGGAAACCGCCCGGGAAAACCAAAATTCATACTTGAGCCTAGTTAATCGGGGTCGCACCGGCAAGTTTGTTGCCGCCGCGTGAAACCGCTCAGAGGAACGTCACTTCTTCAAACCCAAGCTGATAAAACAGCGCGCCGAGCATGGTGCGCGCACGCTCGTCCGCGTCTTTGATGATGCCGTTGTCGTATGCGGCGCGGCTAAGTTTCTGCAAAGCGTCTTTGCGCGCGTTTTGTTCGAGGTCTTTGTCGAAGGCGCGCATCAAACCAGTCGTGCGTTCGAGCACCTGGGTGCGGTGGTCGTCGATGTAAACATCCGTCAGCCCCGCGCCGGGCAATTTCATCGTTAGTTTTTTGCCGTTAATGCGGATGTCTCCGGGTTTTAAACTTTCGAGGTTGATACCTGCTTTGACGATTCCATGCGCCACGAGCAGCACGCGACTGTCCCCATACCATTTTGAATCTTCGGCTACGATGACGCTTTCGACGACGTATTTTACGGTGACCAATTGCGAGAGGGTTTGGACCTGTTTAAGGATGAGCGTGGTGTTGTAATTGACCGAGGAGGCTCTGGACGCGCGGATGAAATAAAGTCCCACCGCCGCTACGAACAGCAAGAACGCTAACACTCCTATGATCGCGATCCGTTTCAGCACGAACCGACTGTAACGAACGTTGCAGTACGATAAAAGCGCAATCGTTTCCGGCGTATTGGATACACCGGTCATTTGCCTTATTTCATTGATTGTAAACGCGAAAACTGAGACAATCGCCTATTCAGTGAATGTATCTGTGCCCGTCCGTTCTTCTGTGAAAACGCTCCTTTCTGCCCTGTTCTGTCTAGTTATCGCAACCTTCTCCGCGAAAGCCATTATCGCGACGAACTCACAATTGCTTTTGGGCAATCCGAGCGGTGCGATTACCGATCCGAACAACCATAATCACTACCTCCTTCAGCGAACGGTCGAGGCATTGGATTACAGCGATAAACTTGGTCAACCAAACTGGGCCAGTTGGGATTTAACGGCGGCAGACGTAGGCTCGAGCGGGCGGTCTTCGAGCTTTTTCCCAGACACCAACCTTCCGTCATCATTCACCAACAAAATCGGTAATGGAACTTTTGGTGGGGGTTACGATCGCGGACATATGTGCCCGTCAGCCGATCGCACCGATAACACGACAGACAATGATCTGGTGTTTTACATGTCCAACATCATTCCGCAGGCTTCGGGAAACAATCAAGGACCCTGGGCTGACCTGGAGAATTATACCCGGACTCTTTTAACCACGAGCGAGTGCATGATTGTGAGTGGGCCGTACGATTTCAGTAGCGGCGCCAAAACGGCGAACAGCACGAGTAAGGCTTCGATTGCTATTCCCAACTGGACTTGGAAAACGATCGTCGTGGCCCCTCTTGGAGCCGGTAGCGTGACCAACCGAATTACGGCGAGTACTCGTGTCATTACAATCAAGATGACCAACTCGACTGACGTGAATTATACCTACGGCACTTGGCCCACTTACATCACCAACGCGCACCAGATCGAAGTGGATACGGGTTTCAAGTTTTTCACTGGTCTCGACACGAATATCGCTGAAGTGTTGCGCTGGCGAATTGATGGAGCTGCCGCCCCAAACATTACAACATTCACACCGCCCAACGCATCTGTCGGCAGCACGGTCACCATCACTGGTGCGAATTTCACGCGCGCATCCTGGGTCATTTTCAACAACGCCTACACCACTAATTTCGTCGTTAATTCCAGCAGCAGTATTTCTGTGACCGTGCCTGCGACGGCGAGTTCCGGGCTCATCAAGGTCATCGCTCCGGGCGGTTTGGCGACGAGTGGCAGCACCTTTACGGTTGGCTCGCCGGGCCGTGTGTTAATTACATCACAACCGTCCAGCATCAGCTCCAACGCGGGAACGACGGCAAACTTCGCGGTGCAAGCAACCGGCAACGGCACTTTGTCCTATCAATGGAATCGCAATGCCGCTCCGCTCAGCAACGGCGGCTCGTTTTCAGGCGCCACGACGACAATCTTGACGATCACCGGCGTGGGCCAATCTAACGCGGGCAGTTACACGTGCGTCGTAACAAACAGCACGAGCACCGCGACGAGCAGCGTGGCGACGTTGACTGTTATCGACGCCCCGCAGATCACGACCCAGCCGTCGAGCACCAGTGTTAACGCAGGGACCGCGGCGAACTTCAACGTCGTCGCCACCGGCACATCACCGACTTACAAGTGGCGCAAGAATGCGGTAGGGCTCAGTGACACAGGCAACGTTTCTGGTTCCGCAACAGCAGCCCTCACCATCAGCAGCACATCGTCGTCCGACATCGCGAGCTATTCCGTGATCGTGAGCAACGCGGCCGGGACGGTGACGAGCGTCGACGCCACCCTTGCTGTCGCCAGTGTGCCGACAATTTCCGCGCAACCGCAAAACGCCACGGCCGCGATCGGCGCGACGGCGTATTTCAGCGCAACCGCTTCCGGCGCGCCGCTGATATATCAGTGGCGCAAGAACGCTGTTGCGTTAAGCGACGGTGGGGATTTCGCCGGGACGACAACTTCGATATTAACCGTGTCACCGGTCGCAGTCGCTGATGTCGCGAGCTATTCAGTGGTGATAGGCAATTCCGCAGGTACGACCACGAGCGCGAGCGCCACGTTGACTTTGTCGGGAACTGTTGCAATCACCTCGCAACCGTCCAGCCAGGCCGTTACCGCCGGTTCCGACGCGACGTTCACGGTCACTGCAACCGGCAGCGGGACGTTAGGTTACCAATGGCGGTTCAACGGCGCGAGCATTGTCAACGCGACCAATAGCAGCTACACGCGCGCATCAGTAAGCGGCGCCGATGCCGGAACGTATGCGGTCGTGGTCACAAATAGTTTTTCCAGTGCGACCAGTTCAGACGCTGTGTTGTCCGTCGTCGTTGGCTCAACGTCCATCCTCGCGCAATGGAACATGAACGATATTAGCGTCACGAACAGCCCTGTCCCATCGCTCGGATCAGGCACCGCAGCCTTGATCGGCGGAACGACAGCTACTTTCGCCGCCGGTGGCACGACAGATACAAACTCTGTCAATAACGGGTGGAATACGACCAGTTATCCGGCACCCGGTGGAGCAAACAAGAGCGCTGGTGTTCAATTTACAGTCAGTTCGGCTGGTTACGAAAATGTGCGATTTGCGTGGGACCAGCGCAACAGCAACACCGGTAGCAAATACGTGCGGTTGCAATACACGACGAACGGCACAACCTGGATCGACTCCAACGTCAACACGATGTCGAACACCAGCTTCGTCACGGTCTCGAATAATCTCAGTGCGACGACGGGCGTGCGGAATAATGCCAATCTCGCCTTCCGTGTCGTGGCCGAGTACCAAAACACGACAGGGCTGGGGACGACCAACGATTTTGTTGCCATCTCAGGGACCTACGGCAGTGGGGGTACAATTCGTTTCGATATGGTTACGGTCTACGGCGACGCATTGATTTCCCCGACGATTGTCTCTCAACCACAAAGCCAAACCAAAAATGCGGGCGACACCGCAACATTCAACGTGACGCCCTCCGGCAGCGCGCCGTTCACTTATAAGTGGCGTCGCAATGGTTCGCCGCTCGCTGACAGTGGCAACATTTCCGGTTCTGCAACTTCCGTTCTCACCGTAGCGACGGTCGGAGCTGGCGACGTAGCTTCGTATTCGGTGATCGTCTCCAACAGCGTCGGTTCAGCGACGAGCGCAAATGCGACGTTAGTAGTCAATCTGCCACCATCAATCACCACGCAACCAACAAGTCGCACCAACGTCACTGGAAGTACCGCGACGTTAACCGTGACCGCCGCCGGCACAGCCTTGCAGTACCAATGGCGTAAGGGCGGTAGCGTTCTCTCAAACGGCGGGAACATTCTCGGTGCAATCACCAGCGCATTGACGATTACCGGCGCCACCGCGACCGACGCCGGTTCGTATTCGGTTGATGTCTCCAATTCCGTAAACGTTGTGAGCAGCACCGCTGCAACCTTGACCGTTGTCGATCCGCCTTCGATTACCGCAGGTCCAACAAGCGCGACCGTCAATGCTGGCGATCCCGCGATGTTCGCAGTCGCGGCGAACGGAACGCCGCCGCTGTCGTTTCAATGGCGTCGCAACGGCACACTAGTTTCTGGCGCGACGGATAGCGCAATCAATATTTCGAACGCCCAACAGATCAACGCCGGTTCATACGATGTTGTCGTCACGAACGCGGGCGGTTCCGCAACTAGTTCAGCCGCGGTGTTGATGGTCCTGGACCCGCCCGCTTTCACCGCGCAGCCGGTTTCACAAACGGCGTTTGCTGGTGCCGACATTATTTTCAACGTGTCCGTCACCGGCGCCGCACCTTTCACGTACAAGTGGCGGCAGGACGGAGAAAATCTCGTCGACGCAGGAAACATCACCGGCTCGCAGACACCTTCTCTCACGTTGCACAACGTTCACGATGCCGACAACGGCGCGTATTCAGTCGTGGTCCAAAACACCGCCGGTTCCGCCACCAGTTCCGACGGCGCACTGACTGTCGTTCCCTTCGCGAACCGTTTGTTGAACATCACCACCAATCTCAACGGCACGCCTGCGTTGCTTTGGAGTGTCGTGGCCGGCGACAGTT
>JAQGOW010000132.1 GCA_028293405.1 Verrucomicrobiales bacterium | reverse complement strand
TGAAGGATTGGGACGGTCGCGAGCTCGCAGAAAAATTTCCGCAATGGCACAAGGCGTGTTTTGGCATCCGCACGACGGCCACGAATCATCTCGTGGGCGATGGTTGGTGGGCGTGGTTGATTCCGTTGAAGGGCGGGGACACGAGCATCGGCGTGGTGTTCGATCAACGCACGGTGGCGATTCCCGAAGGCGGTTCGCTCGGAGAACGGTTAAAGAAATTTTTGTGCGAACATCCGGCGGGTCGCGAGATCATGTGCGACGCGCAATGGCTCGAAGGCGACGTGCATTGGCGCAAAAATTTGCCTTATGTGAGCAGCGTATTCGCGGGCGACGGGTTTGCGTTGATTGGCGATGCGGCGGCATTTTTGGATCCATTTTACAGCCCGGGCATGGATTGGGTTGCGTTCACGACGATTTCGGCGGTGAAACTGGTAGTGACGCAATTGAATGGCGAATGCATTAAGGAACGGTTGGCCCTCCACAACATGCGTTTTGCGCGCAGTTACGATCGGTGGTTCAGGGCGGTTTACAAAGATAAGTACGACTACATGGGCGAATACGATTTGATGCGGTTGGCCTTTGCCATGGATATTGGCCTGTATTATATGGGGGTCGTCGCGCAACCGTTTCGGCGGGGGCAAGAGGCTTTTCTGGAACCGTTGTTTTCGACAGCGCCGGCAACACCAATTTACGTTTTGATGCGGCACTATAATCAGCGACTGGCGGCAATTGCGCGCAATCGGCGCATGCGGGGCACCCGTGGTAAAACGAACGTTGGCAAACGGTATCTAGTGCCTGGATTTAATTTTGGTTCTGAAACCGGCAAGCGCGTGGGTTGGGCGATGATGGATTGGTTTCGGCTTGAACTCACCGAGGGCTGGCGGACGTGGTTTCCGTCTCCAGCGCGTCTCCAGCGCGAAGAGGCGGAGCGGCGGATCATGAATACGCGCGCAACGGGTGTGGACGTCGGCGCGGCGTAACTGCTAGGTTATCGCGTCGATGTCATCGGAAGTTTTCAAAAAAATCTGCGATGCGCGTGAACGGTTGCGCGGGCAGGCGCATGTCACGCCGGTGGTCAGTTCGCGCACGCTCAACCAAATGGTTGGCGCCGAAGTTTTTTTCAAGTGCGAGAATTTGCAACGGATTGGTGCATTCAAATTTCGCGGCGCTTACAATGCGATTTCGCAACTCACACCAGAACAGAAGAAGCGCGGCGTCGTAACGTTTTCATCCGGCAATCACGCGCAGGCGGTGGCGTTGTCGTGCAAGATGTTTGGAATTCACGCCAGTGTCGTCATGCCGCGGACTGCTCCGGCGAGTAAGCGGGCTGCGACTGCTGGATATGGTGCCGAAGTGGTGTTGTATGACGGCGACACGAAAACGCGTGAAAAGTTGGCGAGCGATTTGCAATCAAAACACGGTTACACGATGGTGCCGCCGTTTGACGATTTGAATGTGATTGCGGGACAGGGGACGGCGACGGCAGAGTTGATTGAGGAAGTGAAGTCGCTGGATTATCTACTCGCGCCCTGTGGCGGTGGTGGATTGCTCAGCGGGACGGCTGTTGCGGCGAAGCATCTTGCGCCAGACTGCAAGGTGATCGGGATCGAGCCAATCGGCGCGGATGATGCAAATCGCTCGTTTTATTCGAAGACTTTGCAGCGCGTCGAAAAACCACAGACGATTGCGGATGGCGTGCGCACGCCTTCTCTTGGGAACCACACGTTTAAGTTGATCCTCGAAAACGTAGACGCGATGCACACGGTTTCGGAAGAGGCGATCAAGGAAGCTGTGCGGTTTTTGTTTTATCGCATGAAACTGGTTGTTGAACCCTCGGGCGCACTTGGCCTCGCAGCGATTTTAAGCAATGCGGTGAAGGTGCAGGGGCGCGTCGGGATTATTTTGAGCGGCGGAAATGTGGATGGCGATGTGATGCGCGACATTCTTGCCGCGTAACGCTTACCAGTTTGGCGCGTTAGTCCACAGTAGCGACGGCACGTTGTTCGTCGCCTTGCGAACAATCGCGGCGCTTCCGGCACCGAACACGGGACTTGAACCAACATCACTGGTGCCCACACCGACCTGTCGCCACGCGTTGCTCCAATAATAATAAACTGCCGTTGCCGACTTGTTGCGTGCCCCCACTGTGTTGTCGAAATAAAGTAATTCATCGGTGCGATTGCCGGGCAGGGGACTTGTGGCGAAGGCTCCGCTGGAGATCAGGCCGGAGTCGTTGAGGGTAACGGGCAAGGGACGTGCCAGGCTAACGTAGTTGTCTTGAGCGCTCGTGTTCGCCGCTTGTAGTTGAACGACGAGTTTCGATCCAGCGACGACACCAGCGCAAATCATTGTCGAATTTGTCGCTACGTTGTGTCGCACGATGAAGTGCGAATTCAACGGCAAAACCAAGTCGTTTTCACTGGTATTGCCTTGTCCAACTGCTTTCCAGATTCCCGCGTTGAAAAAGCAAATGGTCGAGGCACTGAGATTCACCCCGGTGTTCGTTGCGGGTAAAAGAATTTCGGTGAAACGATTGCCTGGTGTTGGCGATGCCAGAATGCCCGCGCCATTTGGAAAAGCTGTGTTCAGCGTCCATTGCGGTTCGATAGAAAACGCGTCTCCGGGTTGCACGTCACCGAGGGTGCCGTTACCGACATTCAACGTCAGTGCGTTCGTCGAATTCGCGGTAATGCGATAGATGCGGCCTTCCGCTGCGCCGGAAGTGAACCGGACATTGTAGGTGTTCGATTGCGATCCGGCGGTGTAAACGAATTCATTTTGCGTCCAGGTCCGAGAGTCGCTGACCGTTAATAAATTTGTGGTCACTGCTCCGACCAAGGTTACGGCTGCCGCTGGGCGAACGAACGGCTGCGAGATGTATGAATCGGAATTGTCGAGGAGATTTAGCGTAATGAATCCGCCAATGTCGCTCGCGCGGGTTGCTGAGGAGAGTTGATAGAAGCGCTGACGATTTGTGCTCGCGTCATCTGAAATCACGAGCGTCGAGGCGGATGCGGTAATGTTTGAGAGAGAGGTCCATTGCGTGTCGAGCAGGTTGCTCTTGTATTTAAGGACGTAGTTTGCGCCGACGTCGGTGCTCCAAACCATCGTGGCGATGTGGTTTGAATCGACGGCGATGTTTAGCAAACGGGTGGACGATGGAATAATCGAAAGTGTTGCTGTTGCTGTCGCGATACCGGCTTTGTTTGAAACAGTGATAGAATAACTGCCGCTGTTCGCTGGTTGCGCGTTAGCGATTGTTAGGCTGGTTGAGGTCGCTCCCGCGATGGGCGCGTTGTTGAAGGTCCATTGATACCCCAGCGGCGACGTGCCTTGTGCTGTAACGCTGAATCCTGTGGTGTTCCCTTGCAACACGGTCGCACTTTGTGGAGGCGTAGTAATTTGCGGGACGATCGTGAGCGTCACTTGGAAACTGGTGATCTCATCGGCGATGTTCGTGAGCACGACATAGTAAATTCCGGAGTCGGCAACCTGTGCGTTGGCTTTCGAATAGCTGGAAGTGGTTGCGCCGGGAATCGCGACGTCATCGTGAAACCATTGGTAGCTTGGCGTCGGCGCGCCCGTGGCAGCGATGGAAAATGCAAATGGACCGCCGATGTTTGCTGTTTGGTCGGTTGGCTGAGTGGTGATGCTCGGCGGAACGGTGACTACGACGACGGCGCTCGCGGTGGCGGTGCCGTATTGGTTTGTTACCACCAATGAGTAGGTTCCCGCGTCCGTGATTTGTGCAGAAGCAATGCTGAAGGCGTTGGTGGTTGCGCCTGAAATCGCAGAACCGTTGAAGCTCCATTGATAGCTCAACGAGTCGGTGCCTTGAGCAACGGCAGTGAGTGTCACGGCTGTGTTGGTCGGGACAGTTTGCGATTGTGGTTGCGACACGAAACTCGGCGCCGTCGGTCCAGTCAAACGGAAGGCCAGCAAACCGTTGTTCGCATCCATAGCAAAAACATAGTTAGTGGTGATGATGACCTGGCCGATGCGATTGACGTTGGCGACTGCGCTCGCAGGAAATGTTGCGGAGCAGAGCAGGGTGGGGGCGTTGAAGTTCGTGACACTGTAGAGTTCGAGAGTATCGGGCGAGGAGCCGGTGGTGCCGTTAAAATTAATCCCTGCGACCAAATTGCTTTGCACTAAATACGCGACCGGACCTTGGCTTGCCGGCCATGCGCTGTAGTTGGTGACCCATTTTGCTGAGGTGCCGTTTGCGCTCGAGGGGTTGTAAGAGTTTTTCGCGAGCGCCTGGCCGTAATGTTTTTGCCAGAAATTTGTTCCGGTGCTGTCGAATTGCAGGCTGTGCCCGATCGTTGAATTGAATGACGGATTGTTGGTGGTGTCTTCTGCAAAATATTTGCCGGTCCAACTCGTGAGCGTGGATTCGGTCGGTGTCAGGATGAAGATATCGGGATTGAGCGATGCGTTTGAAGTGTTCGGCTGATGGTTGTCCGTAAGAATCGCCGTATTCATGCCACTGCCGCGCACGTCCAGACAATCACCCCAGCGCGCGTTGACGCCACCGAGCGGGTCGCCGGAATAGATCAGCAGCGGACGGGTTGTCGGGGCGGAATTGGTCCAGCGATAAATCTTTAATGTCGGATTTCCAGTTCCGGAAGTGTCGTTGTTACATGCATAAACTGCGCCGTCGTCGGCGACCGCGATTCCGCAGAGCGGGATGTTTCCAGAGTAAGTGGTGAAGTTGAGACCGTTCGTGTTTAGTGAATAGAGGAAGGTTCCGTTGGTTGCGTTCAACACGTAGATGGTTGGATTCGCGCCGCTGCGTTGAACGATGAAGAGCTGATTCGAAAGCGCGCTGTAAGCAATCGTGCGTTCGTTGGGGGTGTTCGGCCCGCCGTTGGCTGTTGACCACGGGTTCACGTTCGGTGTGCACGACCACATTGTGATCCAATTTGCAGTGCTTGGCGGAACGACTACGCCGAGAATAGCGTCGGCGCTTGTCGTCGAACCAGCAGGGTTTGCAACCACAACGGAATACGTGCCGACATCAGAAATATTGAGCGGGCTGACTGTGAGTGAACTCGATGTGCTTCCGAAAACGTGTGCGTTGTTTGCGATGTTTGTCCCGTTGCGACGCCATTGATAAGTGACCGAAGTTGCGTTTGACACAGTGACGGTAAAGTTTGCCAAATTTCCCACGTAGTTCGTCTGGCTTTTGGGTTGTGTCGCGATCACTGGCGGCAAATCTGTCACAACTGTCAGTACAGCAGGAGGCCCGCTCGTGATTGATCCGGCACCCGTGACGACCAGGTCGTAATTGCCAGCGTCGGTGAGCGCGATGTTTGAAAGTGTCAGTTTTGCAGTGAGTGAACCGGCGACGTTCGCGCCATCGGTCAACGGTGTGCCGTTCTTGCGCCAACGATAGGACAGGGTGCCCGGCCCAATCGCCGACGCCGTGAAGACCGATGTTGAATTGGTCACGTTTGTGCGACTGGCAGGAATGAAGTCGAACACCGGAGCCGTGCCTGTGTAACTGAACTTGTATGCATGCGCGTCCCATTGCGCAAACGTGTCGGTGAATTGCCCGCCAGAAACTGTCACCGTGCGATTGGACTCAAACAATACGTCACCGGAATTCACCCACGACGGCAAGCCGGTGAATGTTGCATCGACCGTCGCGCCTTCACGTTTTGTGGCGATGACGTAGAGATTTGTGCCGGATTCGCGCACGCAAAATTCAATGTCCGGATACGTCGCGCCCGACATGGTGATGAACGCAGGACTTTCGGCTGCGACCAGCGCGTCGGACAGCGGCGTGTTCGTTGTGAGTTGCAGCGTGAGCGGCTTGAGCGTGTTTGTCCAAAAACTCCAGTTCCAACCAAGCGCGGCATCGGTCGCATTGGTCAATGTGCTCGGGACGTTGCCACCAAAAAACATCAGTCCTCGCGCGCCGTTGACGATCGCTTGATAGGCCATGAAACGCTCCTGTTGAAACGTCGGAAAGACGAGCACGTGACTTGGCGGAGTCGTTCCGCTGTAGGCGATTTGTTCGACCATCCAAAATGTGCGCGCGCCGTTGGCGACTTGCGAAAGCGCCGCAGTCCAATCGCCGAACTGACTGACTTGTGTGTTCGTGATCGGCGGATTCGACGCGCTGCCGGCGGGCACGACGACGGGATAATTGTCGACCATCAGTACGCTCGCTGCATTGTTATATGGCTGCAGGTCGGAAACTTTTCCGCGCGGCGCATGTGTTTGTTCAACGAGGTGATTAGGATCTTGCACGCGAACGATGTCGAAGCCGCGCTGCAAGTCGGCTTCCGAGGTGCCGGCCCACCAGGCTTCGTCTTTATTTTTCCACATGCCGAGCCCTGGATGATTTTGCCACATGCTCACCAAAGTTTTTAACAGTGCGGGGGTGTTTGTGTCCGTGGCGGTGAAAGCGGAAAGGTCGTTCAGGTTGAGCAAAGACAACATGCCGTGAGCGGCGCACCAGTCGAGGGCGGCCTGGTTCGTGGCAATCATCGCCGAGTTGAGCGTGGTCGAAGACGCCTTCCACGTCGGGCTCACCGGAATGCGATACAACTGGATGCCGCCGCTGCGTAATTCATCCAAGGCGTCGATCCCCGTCGCGGCCATTGCGCCGACGGGCGGTCCAGGTGACACTGCCATGCCAAAGACCGGTTTACCGTTGATGGTCAGAGCAAGATTGGAATTTGTAACGACGACCGTTTGTGCGAAAGCAGCCGCCGCGAGATTGACAAGCAGCAGCATCCACAGGAAACCACGAATGGGTAATGGGCGGTTCAAGTGCGTGAGTGGGCTAGGGATTTACTAAACGGGGTCTGGGCTCAACCAGATTAAGGTAAGCCGACAGACGTGTGAGTCAATACATTACACGGTGCGCCACCCCTTGAACTAGTGGCGAACTTGCAGGAGCCGATAATTCATTCCTTGAAAATCAAGCGTCACGAAGTGGTTGGTTGCGGCAAGGGCGGAACCGGTGAGCGCGTCGGTGACGGTACCTGATTTCGCGCCAAGGTTGATATGGATGACTTGCGGTTTGCGTTCGAGATGACTCACGAAAAGCAACGCTGATCTTTTGCGTGTCCACGCGCTGATTTTCACGGATGGTGAATCGGCGGTTGCGATTGGTTCTTTCCAATATGGCTTCCAATCGGCTTTGGTCACACCGAACTTATCCATCGCGCGCCAAAGTGGTGCAACTTTAACCAATGTTTGCGGATAGGGACGCACTTCGACGCCGTGCAACCATGCGAGCGCGATCGCTTCGTCGAACGTGAACGGACGGTTTTCATAACAGAGAAATTCGGCGTCGAGACCTTGCGCGTAGCCCATGAATTCTGTGCGGAACGCGTGCAAGGGAACCTGGAACTTTTCTGCGGAGGTGTGGCTTTCGAATTGTTCGCCGTTCCAAATGCTGTCGCAAAACGAGAGCGTCGGAATCGTGAAATTTGAAGACATGTGCACGTCGAGAATCGCGTCTGGCTTGTGGCGATGGACGGTATCAGCCATTCGACGCATCAACTTGCGCGCATCGAGCATCGCGTAGTTCGGATGCAAATTGCCGCTGGCATCTTTCCAACCGCAACCATGCGCCTGGTTTTGGCAAACCCAAGCTTCGCTCGTGCCATCGAAATACAAACCATCCAAATTGAAATCGGTAAACAGCTTGTCCGCTCCCGCGACGAGCCAGTCGGCCCATCCACTTCGCGGACACGTGGCATCAAACCCGCGGGTTTCCGGTTTGTATCCAGGGTCCCACGGAATCAGCGGCAGCACCGACCATTCATCGTGTTTGCCTTTGAGTTCAGGCGCGGTGCGGGCAATGCCATAGCCAATGTAAACGAGCAAGCGCATGCCGCGCTTGTGACAGGCGTCGATCAAATTGCGAAATCGCGCCGTATCGGCCGGAACCATTTGACCAAAGTATTTTGTCCACGAATCGTGAATAACGACCGTCTTCGCGCCGCCGTCAGCGATGTCATCCAACTCACATTTTCCGTTCGTGCCGAGGTCGGCGGATTCGTAATGGATGTCGTGCAAAATGCGAGCGTTCGCGCGCCATTTGAAGGTGACCGGTTTCACAGGCGTTGCCTGCAAACCGAAGCGAAAAGTCAGCGCGTTGGAAATCGTCGTCTCGTGGTCGAGGAAGGTGGCCTTGAACAAAACATCGTTCGTCCGTGTTGTCACCGTCAATGCATGTGACGGGTCGCGGAGATTCCAGTTTTCGTCCGACTCAGCGCACCAAGCCAAGCCGGCGTCTTCATTGCCGAGCCAAATGTAAGGCATAAACGCGCCGTTCCATTTGCCACCTATTTCCGGCAAACCACTGGACGGATTGGACCAAGAATAATTGGCTGTGTGCAGAAAACGTGCGGTGCTGGTCGTGCGCGGAATTTCGAGCGCAATGGAACGGACTTTCACCGGCTGTTTCGGCTTGACGCGCACTTCGTACCAACAAAACCCATCGCATTCGCCGGTCATCTGCACCGACGCGGAGAGTTCGCTCGCGTCGCCGTTCCACGTCCAGGTGGCCGTCGCTTTTGTTTTTGAAAGCAGTTTCGATGTTACCATCACTACCGAGGGCGTCTCGATTTTGAGGCGAACGGGAGAAGCAAGAAGCGCATTCTTGTTGGCGGTGATTTCTTTCGGTAACAGGAACCCGCCGAGCTCAGTGACGCGATCGCCGGTCTGGAATCGGTGGTCCGACGCTTTGATCGCCGAATAACCTTTCGGCAACGACTCAGCTCGCGCGTTAGCAATTGCGAGCGTGAGGGCGGCGAGCAGTGCGCCCCAATTACATCCCCGATTTAAATTGGTCGCGCTCACGTTTGAACAAAATGTTGAAAGTCGTCATCGAGCCATAACAGCGCGAGATGTATTGCTGCATTTCAACTTTTTCTGCGTCACTGAGTTGTGGGTGGCCGTTTATCTTTTGTTCTAACACGCGAAAATTATTTCGCATCATCACGATCTTGTGGAAAAAAGTTTCGAGCGGAATTTCTTTTGGTTGCAGGCTGGCGTCGGCGGGCTTTAGAAGCATCGTTCCTTTTTGCCAACGTGCGCCCAACTCTTCCACGAAGCTGTCGTCTTTTTCGAACCCAAGCTCTTTCGCGAGCGTCGCTACCGTTTCGCCGATGATGACGCTCAGGGGAACCGAAATGCCGGTGATCTCGGCTTGCGGTTCGGCGGGTTGCAAATCGACCTGGTGTGGCGCGATCGTTTTGATACCTTCATCAAACCGAATATCGGCAAAATGTTCCGAAATACTTTTGACTGTGCCGACGCCGTATTCGGGGTGGCGCACTTTCATTCCGACGTGAAGAGTTTCCGGGTTCATAAATCGTTTTGCTATCGTCTCGTGTAAATTGGAACACAAAAATGCCGGCGCAAGAATATATCTCGCGCCGGCTTGAGAAACTACTTCGCGCTTACTTCAAAACCGCGGCGTGGAACGCCTGCCAGTCGTCGAGGTTGTTGAGATTCACGGCGTCGCGAGGACCATCCGAAAGACCGTTGGCACCGAGGATTTCCTTACGGGTGGCGTCGTCGTGGATGTAACCGGTGATCGAGCCGTTCAGCTTGTCGACCGAACCTTTGTCGAGCTTCACGCCCGGCTGGCTTTTGACCCATGCTTCGAACTGAGGATAGGTCGGCTTGCTGGTCTTGATGTAATTCAGGACCGCGTCGCGATTCAGTCCGAGGCCGCTGATGACCATCTGGTCATAACCTTGGCCGGCGCCGGGATAGCCGGGAGCGAGTTTGCCTGCTGCTTCGAGCGAGGCTTTGAGCCACAGGCGTGGCAGGTGCAAAACGCCCAGCGGGCCTGCGACACCAGAACTGATCAATGGAACAATCGTATTCATAAATATTGCGTGTGTTTGGTTAAAAACTGCGAAGTGGGAGCTTAAAACACGGGAGCAGCGGGTCAATGACTTTTTGCTCAGGCATTCCTGTAAACTATTGGTTTGTCCAAACCGTGCCACTCGCGTTCGTTCCTTTGCGGATGATGACGCCTGCTCCAGGGGTAAACGCCTGCACGGGGCCGACGTTGCTCGAACCGGCGCCCACTTGTCGCCATGCGCCGCTCCAATAGTAATAAACCCCAGCGGCTGATTTGTTCTTTGTCGTCGCAGTATTATCGAACTGCAGCAACTCATCGACGCGGTTGCCGGGCAGGGGACTTGAAGCAAACGCGCCGCTGCTGATCAGGCCAGAGTCGTCGAGTGACACTGAAAAAGGCCGCGTAAGCGCGACGAAGTTATCCTGTCGATCGGTGGCCGATGCGCGAAGGGAGACGGCAACTCTGGATGCAATCACAATGCCGAGCTCTGTCATTGTGGTGTTCGTGCTGACATTTTGGCGGACAATGAAATGGGAGTTCGGTTCGAAGATATCGTCGCCGTGATCGGTGCCTCCATCTCCGATGAGTTTCCAAATGCCACCGTTGAAAAAGTAGATTTTCGCCGAGCTGAGATTGATGCCGGCGCCGGAAAGATTCTGAAACAGCAGCTCGGTGCTTCGGTTTCCTGCTGTTGGGGAGACGTTCACGCCGCTGCCATTCGGGAACGCGGAGCCCAGTGTCCAAGCCGGCTCGATTGCAAGCAGGTCGTTGTGAGCAACCGACGCGAGCGAATCGTTCCCCAAATCAAGCGTCAGCGATGCCGCGTCATTTGCGGCGATGGCGTAGATGCGGCCCTCTGCGGCACCGGATTCGAAGCGGGCGTAGTAAGTATTCGTCTGCCCGCCAGCGTGGACGAATTGATTAGCAGCCCATCCTGGCGCACCGCCGATGCTGAGGACATTCGCCGAAACGGAATCGATTGCAACCAACGTCGTTGGCACACGTGCAAACGGAAAGGAAACAAACGTGTCCGAATTTCCGAGGAGCGGCAGTTGAATGAAACCAGCCGCTTCACTGGATTGAGTCGCTGAAGTGATCTGATAGAACCGTTGCGCGTTCGTGAGTGGCCCGTCCGTCACTGTTAGGGTCGACGATGACGCGTTGCTGGAACCCATCGTCGTCCACAGGGCATCGGAATAGTTGTCTTTGTATTGAACTGTATAGGTTGTGCTCGGGTGAACATTCCAAACGATCGTGATGCTGTTGTTCGGATTGGAGGCGAATTAGCAACGCGCAATGGTGCCGGTAAGATTGCGAGAGTTGCTGGGGAACTGGTCACGGTAGCGTATGCGTTCGCAACAAGGACGGAGTACGACGTGACGTCCTGCAGTTGCGCGTTGGAAATAGAAAGCGCACTTGCCGTTTGGCCGCCAATCGAGTTTCCGTTCACGAGCCATTGATAGCTGATCGATCCTTCGCCAGTGGTAGCTACGCTGAATGTTGCTGTGTTGCCTTGCACGACCGTCTGGCTCTGCGGTTGCGAGGTTATCGATGCTGGAACGTGAACGGTCAACACGGCCTCTGCGCTAGGCACAGTTCCCCACGAGTTCGACACGATGACTGAGTAACTGCCGGAATCAGACGGATGCGCTGTCGCGATTGAGTAAGAGCTGTCGGTTGCGCCTGAAATCGGAACGCCATTGAAAAACCATTTAAAGTTGAATGGTTGTGTGCCGCTGGCCGCAACTGAAAATGACACAGCTGCACCATCAACAACCGATTGGGTTTGCGGCGCATTGGTGATGATCGGCGCATTGCCGTTGACCACAAGTGTCGCGGGATCGCTGGTAACGGCGCCACTGGTGTTCGTCGCAACTACCGTGTACGTGGCGGAGTAACTGACCGCCACGTTGGCCAGCGACAGAGTTGAATTTGTTTGATTCACGATATTCACGCCGTTGGATCGCCATTGGTAGCTGACTCGGCTCAACGAGTAGGCACCTGCTTGAAACTGAACGTTCGCACCTTCATTGACCGTTTGTCCCGCCGGCGCATTGGTGATGGCCAGAGGTGAGTGAAAGACGTGCAACTTCGTGCCCGACCCGTATCCCCAATCTGAGCGCGGGAATCTCATGTGATTCATGCGCGTGGTGTCGTTGTAGCCGCAGGCGAACCATGATGCGCCGCCATTCGTTGTGCCGATGAAACTATTCAGGTAAGTGTTGATCAGCCCCTCGCCGCCGATCCAACCGGTGTTCGTATCGCAAAAACCGAGGGCCCTGTGTGTAAAGCGTGTTCCCGCCAACAACGCTCAACGGAATGCCGTTGGAGGTCCACGTGTTGCCGCCGTCGATAGTTTTGTAGTAGATGATGAACTTTTGCGTGCCGTTTTGCTGCAACGCGCAATAGCCCACCTGCCGCGACGGCCAGGCAAACTTCCAAAAATATGAACAGGCCGGATTTGTGATGCTGATGACGGGTGTCCAATTGGTGCCGCCGTCCGTTGTTTTGCAAAACCGACCGAAATACTGCGGGCTGCAACTGCTGCTGTAGGGGTTCATGTCCATGCCGCACAACCAGCCGTTGGTTTTATCAAGGAAATGAACGTCCATGATCGCGTTCATCACATTGCTTGCCGTCAGATTGAACGCCGTAAAATTGGTGCCGCCGTCGGTGGACTTCACAAAAAACGCCGGACCACGCACGCGACCACCACCATAAAACGTGTTCGTGTCGAACGCCTGCATTGCGCAAAAACCTTTCATGCCCTGCTCTGACAACCCGGGAAACACGTGCCAATTTGCGCCGCCGTCGAAGGTTTCATAGAGCACGTTTGTGTCGGTGACATTCCCGTCGTAATCGCCGGGGCCAAGATTTCCTGCAAATCCGTGTGTCGATGTCAGAAAGCTGATGCTGCGGAAATGCGTCGTCGAATTTGTAAAAATGGGCGTCCACGTGACGCCGCCATCAACGGTTTTGTAAATTTTGGTCGAGCGTGTTGCCCAGCCGTGGGTCTCGTCCACAAAATGAATGTCGTCGCTGCGGATGTTGGATTCTGTGGGACTGCCCGGGTCTTGCAGCCAAACCGGGGGCAAGCTTGTGACAGCGTGGGCGCATACGCACATTACAAGTAACAGAAACAGTGGAATATGGCGCAAACGCGCAGGAAAGTGCATGGGCGGCTGATTTAATTGTTGAAGGTTGCTGTCGAAACAATGCCATGCGCATGTTCGTTTGACAGCTAATACTGGCTTACCGGCTGATGTCGGACTGCTTCAGCACGTGGAACTGGTGATTCTTCAACACCTTCTCGCCGATGTCATTGTCTTCCATGTTGAGCGCAAGCATCGATTTCCCATTCGATTGAGGGATGAAGGAATACATGTAATTCATGTTCAACTCGGCTTCAAGCAACGCCGCCATGAGCTTGTTCAGATTAGTGGCGGAGTCGAGTTCGACAGCGATCATTTCGCTTTCTGTGAACGCGAACCCTTCTTTGGTCAGCAACTCGCGTGCCTGGTCCGGGTCATCGACGATGATGCGGATGATTGCGCTGTCGGTGGTGTCCAGCACAGTCGTGGCGAGCACGGTGATCGAGTGCGAACTCAGGATCTGGATCAAATCATAGAGACGCCCCATGCGATTGGGCGTGAATACTGAAAATTGTTTGACTCCTTCGGGCGTTCGCCCGCGGGCCGTGCTCGCTGTCATGCTGTTAATTAGACATAACGGGGGTAATGTGCAACGGCGGAGTGGAGCGTTCGAACTCCAACCAATTCCAACTTCTTGCTTGATGCCGCTGCCGTCGGTGTCAGATTGAACTGCTGGAGACATGATTAAACTTTCTTCGCCTGCCACAAAAGAGTTCTGGGAAATCCCGGTGCTATTCGAGGACGAACACCTGCTCGCTATCGACAAGCCGGCGGGCCTGCTCGTTTCACCGGATCGTTACGACCCGAACCGCCCCAATTTAATGAAACTGCTCCACGCCGGAATAGAGCAGGGGAAACCGTGGGCGAAGGAGCGCAATCTCAGTTACCTGATGAACGCGCACCGGCTGGATTTCCAAACCAGCGGCGTCATCCTGCTCGCGAAAAGCAAACCAGTCCTCATCGATCTCGTCTCGCAATTCGGTGCGGAAAAACCGCACAAGGTTTATGTCGCGCTCGCGCACGGCGCGCCCCCCAGCGACACATTTGAAACTGATGCGAAGATTGCTCCGAATGAACTTCGGCTGGGGTTGATGCGCATTGATCCAAAAAAAGGGAAACGTTCCAGAACGGAATTCACGGTTCGCGAAAAGTTCGGACGCGTTCTCTTGCTTGAGTGTCGCCCGATGACCGGTCGCAGTCATCAAATCCGAATTCACCTCAAGAGCCTGCGTCTGCCAATTGTTGGGGACGAAGATTACGGCGGCCAACCGTTGTTGCTGTCCTCGTTGAAAGGCGGCTACCGGCTTAAGCCCGGCAAAACGGAACGACCGCTGATTGCACGCGTCGCCTTGCACGCCGAGAAACTCGTCGTCACTCATCCGATCACCAAAGCTGAAGTGACGATCGAAGCGGCGATGCCGAAAGATTTTCGAGTCGCAATAAAATACCTGCGCCTATACGCGTCAGGAACTGCGCAGCCAGCCGTGGAAGAATCGGACCTGAACTCCTAGCTTCTACTTCTTAAGATCGTCGAAGTAACCTTTGACCGCGCCTTGATAGGCGCGCGGGACTTGATCGTGGTTGAGCGCGCTTTGCGCTTCGTTTTGCGCGGCGCTCGCAGCTTCCTCGTAGGCTACGGAGCTGTTTCCCTTGATGCTCAAACCTTTCAAAGTGATGCTCGGCATGTGCCCACCCGGGCTAATCTGACCGTGAACTTTTT
>JAQGOW010000129.1 GCA_028293405.1 Verrucomicrobiales bacterium | reverse complement strand
TCAGCGACCAGGTTGCTGGAATAAATCTCAAACATCCGCACCCAAAATTTTGGTTCATCGGATTTACGGCCGCATTCACGCTGTTTCTACTCCTGTGCGGTTCCGTCAGCTACCTGCTTTATAAAGGTGTCGGCATCTGGGGCATCAATATTCCTGTGGCATGGGGCTTTGCCATCACCAACTTCGTTTGGTGGATCGGAATCGGTCACGCTGGAACGTTCATCTCCGCAATTCTGCTGCTGCTTTTCCAAAAGTGGCGCACGACCATCAATCGATTTACCGAAGCCATGACGCTGTTTGCGGTCATGTGCGCTGGACTATTCCCATTGCTGCATCTTGGTCGTCCATGGGTTTTCTATTGGTTGGTTCCCTACCCCGACACGATGAATTTGTGGCCCCAATTTCGCAGCCCGCTTGTGTGGGATGTATTTGCCGTTAGCACCTATTTCACCGTGTCGCTGATGTTTTGGTATCTCGGCGTCATGCCCGATTTGGCAACGGTGCGCGACAAAGCCATCACAAAATGGAAACGCATTCTCTACGGCGTGTTCTCGATGGGTTGGCGCGGTTCTGCGCGTCATTGGAAAAACCACCAATCCGCATACTTACTGCTCGGCGGACTCGCAACGCCGCTCGTCCTCTCAGTGCACAGCGTCGTCAGCTTCGATTTCTCCGTCGCGCAAGTTCCCGGCTGGCATTCTACCATCTTCCCGCCTTACTTCGTTGCGGACGCGATTTATTCCGGGTTTGCGATGGTGCTGAATTTAATCATCCCCATCCGGAGAATTTACGGTCTGCAAAATCTCATCACCAAACGCACGCTCAACAACATGGCCGTGATCACGCTCGTGACCTGTTGGATGGTGACTTACGGCTACATCATGGAAGCGTTCATGGCCTGGTATAGCGACGATCCATACGAAAAAGGTATGATGTATGACCGTGCGTTCGGCGCTTATGGGTGGATTTTTTGGTGTCTAATGGCGCTCAACTGCGTAATCCCGCAACTGCTTTGGTCGCGCAAAGTCCGCACGCACGATCTGTTGCTGTTTCTCGTAGCGCTCTCGGTCAACATCGGCATGTGGGTCGAACGCTTTGTCATTGTCGTTCAAAGCCTCCACCACGACTTCGTCCCGTCCATCTGGCGCATGTACAAACCGACCATTTGGGATTGGGCGACATTATTGGGAAGCATCGGACTGTTCCTCACGTTGCAATTTCTCTTCATCCGCTACGTGCCGATGATTTCGATGTCAGAATCGCGTGAGTTGGTGGCGCAACGAAAGGAAGGCCAACTGTGATCGACCACGCTGCACCTCCAATCAAGACAACGCCGCAAGCAGAAGTCTTTGCGCACTCCGACCCTTTGCCCAAAAGACTCTACGGATTGATGGCTGAGTTTACCGAGCACGACCAACTGTTGCACGCGGCGCGAAAAACATTCGCCGAAGGCTACCGCGACATTGATGCGTTTTCGCCCTTCCCGATCGACGGTTTGCCGGAAGCCATCGGTCACGAGCACAGCAATATTCCGTTCGTCACATTGATCGGCGGAATGATTGGTGGGCTCGGCGGATATTTCATGCAGTGGATAGCAATGGCGCGACTGTATCCGTTGAACGTCGGCGGTCGCCCATATAACAGTTGGCCAAATTACATTCCGATTACCTTTGAGTTGACCATTTTGCTGGCATCGCTAACCGCCTTTCTGGCCGTGTTTGTTTTCAACAAACTTCCGCAGTTGCACCACCCGGTTTTCAACGTGCCTGAATTCAGTCGCGCCTCAATTGACCGATTTTTTCTACTGATCGAAGCAGAAGATCCTGAGTTCGACATTACGCGCACGCACGCGTTTTTGACCACTCTAGGTGCTCGCAAAATCTCGGAGGTAGAAACATGAACCGCTTCGGATGCGTGTTCATGATTTGCGTGGTCGCCGCGTCCGCCGGCTGCCGACGCGACATGTTCAATCAACCATCTTTGCGGCCGCTCGAACGGACGGATGCTTTCAGGGACAACGAAATGGCTTCGCGTCCGGTGGTACCCAACACGGTCGCACGCGATCAATTGGAAGAAGATACGGAGTTTTACACCGGCAAAATCGGAACGAACCTCGTGACCACCCTACCCACACCGATCACGCGCGAAATGCTCCGACGCGGCCAGGAAGAATACAACATTTATTGCTCGCCGTGCCACAGCCGAACTGGCGATGGCAATGGCATGATTGTTCAACGCGGGTTTCCGAGGCCGCCGTCCTATCACATCGACCGTTTGCGCCAGGCGCCGATCGGCCATTTTTACAACGTCATCACGCATGGATACGGAATCATGTATTCGTATGCGGCCCGCGTGGAACCTGCTGACCGGTGGGCGATTTCGGCGTACATCCGCGTTCTACAAACCAGCCAAAACGCACAACCTGCGGATGTTCCAGCCGAGGAACGCGCCAAACTTCAGGCTAAGAAATGAACGAGCATACCCACAACCGCGTTTCGCGATTCCAAATGATCTCACTGGTCATCGGATTGATCGCGGTCGTTGCGAGTGTGTTCGGAGCATTCACGAACACTAAGCAGTTCTTTTTCTCCTACCTGTTCGGATTTCTATTCTGGCTCGGACTGTCGATGGGCTGCTTTGCGGTCAGCATGCTCCACCAATTAACCGGCGGTCGTTGGGGTTGGCCGAGTCGACGCTTCCTCGAAGCTGGATTCATGGTGTTGCCGCTGATGCTGATTTTGTTCATTCCGATATTTTTTGGGTTGCACTACCTTTACCCGTGGGCAAGGCCCGAGGAGGTCAGCACTGAGAAAGTTCTTTTCGCGCGACGCGCCTACGAAAATGGATTGTGGTACATCGTTCGGCAGGTCGCATTTCTGTTGGTGCTGATCGGGCTTGCAACGCGAATTCGAGTCTGGTCCGTGCGCCAGGACGCAACGACCGACGCACTACCCACCCGACGCGCACGATTCATTAGCGGCCCGGGGCTAGTCATCTATGCGTTGCTCGGCACGTTTGCGTCGATCGACTGGATCATGTCGCTGGAATCCCATTGGTATTCGACAATGTTCGGAGTCATCGTGTTGATCGGTCAAATCCTCACTGCATTCTGTTTTTCCGTCATCATGGTTTCCGTGTTCAAGGACGAACCGTCCATCCGTGCCACCTTGACCAAAACGCAATATCATCAACTCGGAAACCTGCTGCTCGCGTTCGTCCTCTTTTGGACATACATCTCGTTCGGCGAGTTTCTCATCATCTACTCCGGCGACCTTCCGCACGAACTCGAATGGTATCTCCATCGCATCGCGGGCGATTGGAAAGTCGTTCTTATCACGGTGGCTGCTTTTCACTTTTTCATTCCCTTTTTCCTGCTGTTGTTTCGCGCCCTAAAAAAACATGCGACGCCGCTGACAACGTTGGCAGTGGTGCTCTTCATCATGCGCATCGTGCACACCTATTGGCTCGTCATGCCCGCATTCCATCGTGACGGTTTGCAGGTCAGTTGGATGGATTTCACTGCTCCGCTCGGAATCGGCGGTTTATGGTTTGCGTTTTTCCTATCACGTCTGAAATCCGCGCCATTGGTCCCGCGCAACGATCCCGGACTGCAATTTGCGTTTGTATATGCCGAATCCTAACGCACATCCACAAGGCAAGCAGCACGTCGACGCCAGCGGCTATGAAAAGCGCGACGCGAGCGCAAAAGGCATTTTTCTGTGCGTGCTCGGGTTGTTGGTCACTCTCGTGGTTGTCGACTTGATTGTGCATTGGATTTACACCGACTTCCGAAAGTCTCCCACACCCTCCGATCGCTACACCGGTTCCGTTCGTGCCAAGCAAGCCGCAGCATCAGCGCCCGAGTTCCCGCGTTTGCAGATCTCGCCACCTGCTGACCTGAGCAAATTCCGCGTAGAAGAAGCCGAGCAACTCAACACTTACGGTTGGGTAAACCAAACCGCTGGCGTCGTGCGCATTCCAGTCGAACGCGCCATGGAATTGGTATTGCAGAAAGGCCTACCGACACGTCAGAACGGCCAACAAGGAAAAGCCGGTCCGTCGGATTTCGAACTTCAACAACAACGCCCGAACGCAAAACAGCCTGAAGCAGGAGGACCACGATGAAACGCTGGCTCGCACACGCAATATTCGTCGTCCTGCTCTGTTCGGTGTCGCAAAGCCGAGCGCAATCCCTCACTGACACGAACCTTGCGCAGATCGATTTCGACCAAAAGCTCGGCGCACAACTGCCATTCAATTTGTGGTTCCACGACGAGACCGGCAAAGATGTCAAACTCGCAGATTATTTCACAACCAAACCGGTCATTCTCGTGCTCGGGTATTACAAATGTCCGATGCTCTGCAATGCGACATTGAATGGAATGGTCGAAGCGTTGAACGACATGCGCTGGAGCATCGGTCGCGAATTCGAAGTCGTGCACGTCAGCATTGATCCAACCGAAACGTTCCAACTCGCCCACGCCAAAAAGCAAACCTACATAAAACGTTATGGACGCACCGTCGCGAGCAATGGCTGGCATTTCCTGACTGGCGACCAGAAATCCATCCAGCTCTTAGCCGAGCAAGCCGGGTTCCGCTACGCCTACGATCCTGAAGTAAAACAGTACGCTCATCCCGGCGGTCTCATCATCGTCACGCCGCAAGGCAAGATCACCAAGTATCTCGCAGGAGTAACCTATTCACCCGAAAAAGTTTTCACCGCCTTGCAAGACGCCTCGAAGGAGCGCATCGGCACTCGTGTGAAAGAACTGTTCCTTCTCTGCTTCTCGCACAACCCAACTCGCGGAAAATACGGCAACGCAATCATGATCGCGGCGCGCGCTCTGGGCGTGAGCACCTGCGTCGGACTAACCTGCTTGATCGTCGTGCTCGCCCGTCGCGAGCAAAAGAAACCAACTGCGCCAACGGAAACTGAAAGCAAGGAGCGCGCGCCATGACCTTCCCGCTTTTGCCACG
>JAQGOW010000125.1 GCA_028293405.1 Verrucomicrobiales bacterium | reverse complement strand
ATCAACGAACTGTTTTAAGCGTGCCTATGCGTCGCCTTATTTTTATCTGCGCCTTCCTGCTTGTCGGGCTGGCGACGCGTGCTTCAGAAACGCTTGAGATTCTGCCAAAGAAACTAACGCTGCACGGCCAGGCTGCGCATCAACGGTTGATTGCCGAAAAACTGCAAGGCAAACAATACGTCGGCGAAATCACGAATGTCGTTTTCATTTCGAGCAATCCGAAGATTGTGAAAGTAGAGAACGGTGTTGCAACGCCGGTCGGCAACGGCAAAGCGACCATTTCTCTAAAAGATTCCAAAGCTTCCGCCGAGGTAATCGTCGAAGGCATGGCCAAGCCATTCGAATGGAGCTTTCGCAATCACGTGCAACCCGTCCTCGCCAAAGCAGGATGCAGTTCCGGCGCGTGCCACGGTGCGGCTGCCGGACAAAACGGATTTAAACTTTCCCTGCGTGGCTACGATAACGAAGGCGATTTCCTGACACTGACGCGTTCCGCTTTAGGCCGTCGTGTTATCCCGAGTGATCCCGGTCGCAGTCTGATGTTGTTGAAACCAACGAGCGCCGTTCCGCACAAGGGCGGCAAACGTTTCGAAGTGGATTCCATCGACTACCGCGTTATCGCTGATTGGATCGCCTCCGGAACACCCGGCCCGAAAGCCGAAGATCCGCGCATCGAAAAAATTGAAATTATCCCAAGCGCGGTCGTATTGAAAAATGGCGACGCGCAGCAACTGATCGTTGTGGCGAAATTCAGCGATGGCCACACCGAAGACGTGACCCACTGGGCCAAGTTCAACGCTGCCAACGGAAGTGTGACCCAGGTCGACGACGAAGGTCGTGTGAAGGTCATCGGCAATGGCGAAGGCGCAATCACCGCGTGGTATTTGAGCCGCATTGCCGCCGCCACGATCACCGTGCCGTTCACCAACCAAATCCCGTCGCGCATCTTTACGCAGGCAAAGCGGCGCAATTTCATTGATGATTTGGTGAACGAAAAATTGCGCAGCCTTAACATCCCTCCATCACCGCGCTGCACAGATGCAGAATTTATTCGTCGCGCTTACCTCGACACTATCGGCGTTCTGCCTAATGAAAAGGAAACGCGCGATTTTCTCGCCGACAAATCTGCCAGGAAACGCGATCAACTCATCGAGCGCTTATTGCAACGACCCGAATACGTCGACTACTGGACGCACAAATGGTCCGACCTTTTTCTGGTCAGCACCAAGAAGCTCAAGCCCACCGCGATGTGGTCATACTATAACTGGATTCGCGAGAACGTGGCGGCGAACACGCACTGGGATGATTTCGCGCGCAAGATCGTGACGGCGACCGGCAGCACCTTCCAAAACGGCGCGGGTAACTTCTACATTTTGCACGACGATCCGAAGACCTTGGCCGAAACGACGTCGCAAGCGTTTCTCGGAATGTCGGTCGCTTGCGCAAAGTGCCACAACCATCCGATGGAGAAGTGGACCAACGACCAATATTATAAATTCGCCAACCTTTACGCTCGCGTCCGCGCCAAGAGCGGCAACGGCGACGGTGAAGCAATCGTTTACACTGTGCCTGACGGTGATCTCGTCCAGCCTTTGACCGGCAAACCGCAAACTCCGACGCCGCTCGACGGCACGCCCGTTCCAATCGATTCATCGGAAGATCGCCGTAAACATTTGGCTGATTGGCTGGTGTCGCGCGACAATCCTTATTTCGGGCGCGCTATCGTGAATCGCGTTTGGGGAAATTATTTCGGTGTCGGTATTGTTGAAGCGCTTGATGATTTGCGCGTCACCAATCCGGCGAGCAACGAAACACTTCTGTCCGCGACGGCAAACTTTCTCGCCGACCAAAAGTTCGACCTCAAGGTTTTGATGCGAACGATTCTCCAGTCGCAAACCTATCAACGTTCGAGCGAGCCATTGCCGGAGAACGTGGCCGATACGCGATTTTACTCGCGCTACTATCCTCGACGTCTCATGGCCGAAGTGTTGTTGGACGCAGTCTCGCAAGTGACCGATACCGTTGACTCGGAAACCTTCGCCGGAAGCACTGCGGATAAAGGCGGCGTGTCTGTTCCGTTTCCCAAAGGCTGGCGCGCGATGCAATTGCCCGACACGCGCGTGAATTCGTATTTCCTGAAAACCTTTGGACGTCCTGATCGCACCATCACATGCGAATGCGAACGGACCTCCGATCCGAGCATCTCGCAAGTCCTGCACGTCTGCAACGGCGACACCATCAATAAAAAGCTCGAGGACAAAAACAACGAAATCACCAAGCTGCTGAGTAAAAAAGCGCCGCCGGAGACGATGTTGGACCACGCTTACCTAAGCGCGCTCTGCCGGTATCCAACGGAGCCCGAGAAAAAGAAGCTGCTGTCGGTTCTGGAAACGACCAAGCCAGAAGAGATTAGGCCGGTCGTGGAAGATATGTATTGGGCGCTCATGAGCAGTCGCGAATTTCTGTTCAACCATTAGTATGCGATTTGCGTTTTCACTCCTCGTTCTGACGCTCGCAGTCCGGCTTTCCGCTGCACCAGTTCCGGATTACGCCGCCGTTGACACGATCTTTTCCAAACACTGTCTCGACTGTCACGATTCCAAAGAACCCGAAGCAAAACTCGTTTTGGAAAATTACGATGCCTTGATGAAAGGCGGTGAGAACGGCGCGGCCCTTGTCGCAGGTAAAAGTAGCGACAGTCTTCTGGTGAAAATGGTGGAAGGAAAAATCACCAAAGATGGCAAGGCGCTTTTCATGCCGCCAAAGAAGCGCACCAAACTTGATCCCCAAGAAATCGCGACGATCAAAGCATGGATTGATGCCGGTGCAAAGCCACCTGCGATAGCGATCGTCAAAGAAATCAACGTTCCTGAAATTAAACCGAAAGTTGCGCCGCGTAATCCTGTGAACGCCATCGCGCACATTCCTGGTTCCTCAAACATTGCGCTGGGCCGCTACAGCGAAGTGCAGGTGTGCTCAGCCGAGAACGGGTCCTTGATTCGCACGTTGGCTGGCCACCATGGCAATGTTAATGCACTCGTCGTTTCGGCGCACGGTCACCGTCTTTACTCAGCAGCCGGTGAAGATGCACGGTTCGGGGAAGTTAAAGTGTGGAACATTGCCGACGGTTCGTTGTTACGAACCTTTCAAGGCCACAAGGATGCGATCTATTCGATGGCACTTTCACCGGACGGCAAGATTCTCGCCACCGGCAGCTACGATCAAAAAATCAAATTGTGGGACGTCGGCACCGGCAAGGAAACCAAGACGCTCTCTGGTCACAACGGCTGCGTTTACGGCCTCGCGTTCCGACCCGACGGCAAAATCCTCGCCAGCGCCAGTGGTGATCGAACTGTGAAATTGTGGGACGTCGCAAGCGGCACGCGCCGCGACACGCTCGCGCAACCGCTCAAGGACCTTTACACACTTGCCTTCACGCCCGACGGTAAGAAACTTGTCGCGGGTGGAGTCGATAGTCGCATTCGCACGTGGCAAATCAGCGAGAACGCCGCCGAAACGACGAATCCGATTCTCGAATCCAAGTTCGCTCACGAAGGCGCCGTTCTGCATCTCGCGTTTTCTGTGGACGGGCAGACGCTTGCTTCCACAGCCGATGATCGCACTGTAAAAATTTGGAATTTCAGCGACATGCGTGAACGAGTGGTGCTTGAGAAACAACCTGATTGGGCGCCTGCGTTGGATTTTGTGTCGTCGGACAAAATTGCTTTAGGCCGACTCGACGGTTCCGTTGCTTTCTACGACTTCGACGGCAAGCTGCTCGACATTCACATTTCCACTGATCACAACGAGAAGCTTTCAAAGAAATAATATGTTGCGAGCTTTGAAAAACGGTTTGGTGTTGATGCTGCTCGTTGCCATCGCGGCCACGGCTGCGCCAAAAAAGGCAAAGAAAATGGCGAAGCCAAAGGTGATCGGCGACAAACCCGACATCACCCGTTTCGAGCCGCGCGGCGTTCAAACAGGATTCGAAACTCGCGTGAAATTGATCGGCACCAATTTCATCGATCTCACTGAAGTAAAAACCAGCGACCCAAAACTCGTTGCCAAACTTGACGGCGAATCCGACGAAGACGTCAACGAAGCATCAATAATCGTGAAAGCTTCGGCAGGTCTAAAAAGAGGTGGCTATGACGTCTCTGTCGTAAACGCAAAGGGCGAAAGCACCAAAGTGAAGTTGTATGTCGACGACATTCCGCAAGTCGACGAGTCGGACAAACCAAAACCGCTGAAACTGCCGGTTGCCTATTGGGGAACACTTAATCCCGCCGGCAATGTCGACGAAGTGGAATTCGAAGCGCGCGCCGGTCAATCGCTCGTGCTCGACATGAGCACGAAAAGCATCGGTTCAAAAGCCGACGCCACCATCACCTTGTTAGATTCACACGGCACACTGATTGAAGCCAACAGCGGCTTCGATGGTCCCGAACCGTTGATCGCATTTACCGCACCCAAAACCGGCCGGTATAAAGTGCAAATCAAAGACACCACCGCCACTGGTTCTCCCGAACACACCTATCGTTTGACGATCGGCGAACTGCCGGTTGTCGTCGCGATGTCTCCGCTCAGCGTCGCCACCAACCAGGACCGCGACATCCAACTTGTCGGCTACAATTTGCACGATGCCAAAGTGCGCGTGAAACCAACCAAAAACGGCGAAATGGATTTGCCAATCGACATAGCAAAATTTCGCGTTCGTCGCGCTCTCAAATTGCTGGTGAGCGACGGCCCTGAGTTGGTCGAAAGCGAACCGAATG
>JAQGOW010000123.1 GCA_028293405.1 Verrucomicrobiales bacterium | reverse complement strand
TGCTGGTTTCGCGCAGCAACTTCCTGTTTTGCAACAAGGCTTTCCACAGCAAGCTTTGGTTTGTTTCGCCTGCGTTGTCGGCTGTGCGAACGAAAATTGCCCTGCCAACAGCGCGAGGCTGAAGAGCAGGGCAATAAATGTTTTCGCGATTTTCAGGCGTTATTTCTTTTCGGCTGCGGCGAGCTTCTTCATGTATTTATCGGGATCTTTCACGAAGTCTTTTTTGCAATCTTTGCAGCACATTTTGATTTCCTGGCCTTTGTAGACCCAGACGTAGGGCTTCATGTCACCGCTGCCGATGTCTTCGTCGGAGACGATGCACTTCTTCAAAGGATAGGGTTTAGCTTTTTCGGCCTTGGCGTCTTCGGCATGAACAGTCATTCCGGCCACGCTCAACACAACCGCTGCGATCAAGGAATAGATAAATTTCATAATTCGTCTGTCTAATACAGTAGACCATCTCGGCGGTAAAACCACTCAATTGTTGTTCACTACTTACCAAGCAAGTCAGCTCATGGAACCACCAAAGCTCGGTAAAATCTAGTGGGCGATTGCCACCCGTCTGGATCGTTGAACTCGAACAGATTGGTGCCAGTGGCGTTGGTTGTAAGGGTGAACCAATTGGAAAGATTGCCGGAACCTTCGATGGTCTGATGTTGACCTGTTGTCCCCGCGACGAGGATTCGAGGCTGGGCGCCGTTGTTAAATAAGGACAACTGCAGTGCTGGAGGCGGTGAGACGACGAAGTTGATTGTTTGGGTGACGCCAGGCTGGTTCTCGTGATAATCGCGTACGCGCACGTCGAAAGAAAATGTGCCACTGGAAGTTGGAGTTCCAACCAGTGCGCCAGAGAACGAATCCAGCGTCATTCCCGGCGGCAATGTTCCCGAGACCACGTCCCACACATACACGACTATGCCGCCTGTTGCGCTCAGGGCATTCGAATAGTCGATACCCACATATGCTGGTGTCAGCGCGGTGTTCGTCCACGTCAGCGCCGCCAAAGCGGACACATCCCGCAACGTGTATCCGACTTCTTGGGCGCATAACAAATCGAGTTTCGTCATGACCCAACGCTTTCGTGGAATGCTGCCGTAATATTCGTAACCAAACGAGCCCTGACCGCTCTCCGGATCAATTGAGCCGTTGAGATGATCGGACGTATCAATGGGGACGATGCCGCCGAAGTAATTAGTGACTGCCGCGCTCGTGAACGCTCCGTTGGTTCGCGCAGTGTTAAATCCCGGGTGCGCTTCATTGAAAATAAGCGCGTGACCGATCTCGTGATGCGCAATCGAATAGAAGTCATTGGTTTCGGCACCGAGATTACCTGTGGCGAGCCAGTCGCTTTCGTTGGTTAAAAACAGCCAACCGCGGGTGTTGTAGTTGCCGTAGATTTCAGCTTCGAAGCCGCCGGAACGTTTGATCTTCAGCGCGACGCCGTTACTGGTCTGCACGCCGCCCGCGTAACTCGCCTCGCCGCCGGAGCGATGAGTGCTGTTCGTTGTTCCGTAGGCATAGAGTTGGTAGCCGGTGTAGGCATTCGTGTTGCGAACGTAGTAACCGCCATCGAAGTTGTTCGACCAGATGAAAGTCTGCTCGGCGTTGATACTGACTTTGGCAGTACCCATGTTGGTGAAGAAATAACACCAATCGTCGGCAGCCTGTTGGACGAGTGCGCGTCGGCTGGCGTTCGTAAAGAAGCCAGTCGCGTCTTTGTCGAAATTTACCGTTGTCATAAACGCGTTTGTGCGTTGTCGATCTTGATCGATGACGTGGATCGGAACGGTGTTTGTTTGTTTAATGCTATTCGACGCGGTGAAAACAATGGTCAGTGTGTATTCTTCGCTGGCGCTGTCACGGTCTGGGAAAATTGACATTCGGATCGGAACGCCGATGGAAGTGGAGGTCAGTGAAATCGTTTTGGTCGGCCCATTGCTGCTGACGGTGCTGTTAGCGTCAAAGTAAATGCGTGCGCCATTTGCGGTTAGGGTTGCAGATCCGGGAAGGGCTGCATTCGTTGGCGCGTAGATGTAGAACTTCAGAAGCGGATTTGCCATGAAGCCATCCCAGTCAACTAAGGTGATGCCGCGCGTGTTCAGAGTCCGACCGAAAATGTCTGCAACGGTGGTTTGCGCCCGGGACGTGAGACAGCAAAGCAATAAGAAGTATACAACTCCGTGTAAGCGTCGCATATCACGATTATAGCGTTTTGCGGTCACGATTTCTATCCGCCTATTGATACGACTCGCTGGTCGCGGTTGCTCGTCCCGAGGGGATTCGGTCGAGGTGATAAATTAGAAATCCATTGAGGAACGCGTTAAGTTCTTTGGTTTGCGGCATGCTTGGTTTGACACGGAAGATCGATGGCCAATCAGCTTGCGTAAATATCTTCAGTAGTTGCTTTGCGCCCGGAGTGAGGTTCGCCTCGGTGAGGTCGGGAGCGAGGCCGAGTTCTTCCAAGAGCTTCATCTCGAAAGCAAAAACGGTTTGAGGCTTAGGAGGGTGCGCCGGCAGTTCCTTCAACTGGCCAGCGAAGTCTTCGTAGATTTTTGTCAGAGGTGTTTCGGGTTCAGTGGATTTTTCGATCAGCGCGGCGCAGTAGGACGCTTGTTGGACGTAGGCGATGTCGCGGCGGAGGTCGGGGTGGGTTTCAATCGCTTTGGCTTCGCGCAAGGTGTGGAGGTCGGAACGTTTGCTGCGGACGAAGCTGAAGTCGCACGTGTAGAACAAATCGAGTTGGCCGCGGAAGGATGACTTGGCGCCGCGCGCGCCTTTGGCGACGGTGGCGATACGGCCAAGGTCCGGCGTGAGCCATTGCACGATGAGGCTCGTGTCGGTGAGTGGTCGGGTGCGGAGCACGATTCCGCGTGCGCGCTCAATGCTCATTATTGTTTTGGAGCCGTTTTGAGCGCGGCCAATCCCGGTGCGTCAGGCGAAATGGCGCCGAGGCTGATGATGAATTTGATGCCTTCGGCGACGGACATGTCGAGCTTGGTAATCTCGGTTTCGCGCACCATCACCAAAAATCCGGAGGTCGGGTTGGGGGTCGTCGGGATGAAAACGCTGATCCATTTTTCGCTATCGAAAGCTTTTTGTTCGCCGGTGACGAAACCGACGCTGCGGGAGTCTTTGTGCGGGAAGGAGACGAGGACGACTTGTTTGAACGACGATTTGTTGTTGGAGAAGGATTCGTTGACCTGTTTGATGGTGCCGTAAATCTTGTTGAGCAGCGGAATTCGAAGAAGGGCGTTATCAGTCAATTGAATGGCTTTGCGCGCGAGGTAGTTTCGACCGAAGCGGCCGACCAATGTGATCAGCACCACTGCGAGAACGAAGGCGCACAGGCTCCAATACCAAAACATTTCGCCCTGGCCGCGGTTTTCGTGCGTGATGTGGCG
>JAQGOW010000121.1 GCA_028293405.1 Verrucomicrobiales bacterium | reverse complement strand
TTTCCAAAATGAAAAGTTATAATATCGCAGTCATGGGTGGCGACGGCACCGGCCCTGAAGTCGTCCGCGAAGCCATCAAAGTTCTCGATGTCACCACCAAAAAGTTCGGCATCAAACTGAACTACACCAATTACGATCTCGGCGGTGAACGTTATCTCAAGACCGGCGAAGCGTTGCCGGATTCAGTCGTCGAGGAATTGCGCAAGTATCCGGCGATTCTGCTCGGTGCCATCGGCCATCCCGATGTGAAGCCCGGCATTTTGGAAAAAGGCATTTTGCTGCGCCTGCGTTTCGAGCTGGAGCAATACATCAATTTGCGCCCAGTGAAGCTTTACGATGAACGCTTTTGCCCGCTCAAGGACAAGAAGCCCGAAGACATCGATTTCGTTGTTGTTCGTGAAAATAACGAAGGTCTTTATACCGGTTCCGGCGGTTTTGTTTTCAAAGGCACGCCGCACGAAATCGCGATTCAGGAAAGCGTGAACACCCGCCGTGGTGTGGAACGCTGCTTGCGTTATGCATTTGAACTCGCGCAGAAACGTCGCGGTGGCAAGCCATGGCGTGGTTTGAAGCCGGACGACATCAAAGCCGGCCAAACCTCGCAACTCACGATGTGCGGCAAGACCAACGTCTTGACCTACGCGTTTGATTTGTGGCTCCGCGCCTTTAACGAAGTCGGCGAAGCAGATTTCACAAATGTTAAGCGCGATTACGCGCACGTCGACGCGACCACGATGTGGTTTGTGAAGAACCCGGAATGGTTTGACGTCATCGTGACCGACAATATGTTCGGCGACATCATCACCGACCTCGGCGCGATGGTGCAGGGCGGTATGGGTATCGCAGCCGGCGGTAATATCAATCCGCAAGGCACGAGCATGTTCGAGCCGATCGGCGGAAGCGCGCCGAAGTATACAAATCTCGGCGTGATCAATCCGCTCGCGGCGATTTGCGCGGGCCAGATGATGCTCGATTTCCTCGGAGAAACCGAAGCCGCCCAGGCGATCGAAAAGGCCGTCATCGGCGTCACGCGCGAAAAGGTCAAGAGCCTTGCTGCCGGCAAGATGGGTTACTCCACCTCGCAAATCGGCGACCTCGTTGCCTCTGCGATTTAAGCCGAGCCTACAACAACTAGTTTCGAAAGCCTCGCCCGTAATTGGGCGGGGCTTTTTTTTGCGGAAGTTCGTCTTGAAACTTCGGTGGCGAAGTGTTGCCTTTATGGCCAATGCCGTTGCGCTGTGTCATTTATAATCCGACTGCTCGCGGTGAAAAGGCGAAGGCATTTCGGCAGGAGGTCACGACAATGGCTGCCGGGTGGGAGTTGCTGCCGACCACTTGCCCCGGAGACGCACGGACGCTCGCCGCTCGCGCGACGCGTGACGGTTACACGGACATCATTGCAGCCGGTGGCGACGGCACGTTGAACGAAGTGGTCAACGGCATCGGCGATGTGCCGGGCGGTTTCGAAAAGGTGACGCTCGGGTTTCTTCCGCTCGGAACGATTAACGTTTTTGCGCGCGAACTTGGGTTGCCGCTGAAGTGGCAAAAGGCATGGCAAGTCGCGAGCAGCGGCAAGACGACGAACATCGATGTCGGGCAGGCTGAGTTTATCAATTTTTCGGGAACATCGGAAAAACGGTTTTTTGTTCAGTTGGCGGGAGCTGGCCTCGATGCGCGCGCGGTGGAGTTGGTGAGTTGGAAACAGAAGAAAATGTTGGGGCCGATTGCGTATATCATCTCCGGGTTTCGCGCTTTAAGTGAGCGACATGAAACTATTGAGGTGCAGGGGACTGAGCGCGAAAAAGGGGAGTTGGTATTGTTCGGCAATGGGCGATTGTATGGCGGCAGCTTTAATTTTTTCCCGAGAGCGAGTTTGCAGGACGGGTTATGCGATGTGGCGGTGTTTCCGAAAGTAACGACCTTCCAATTGATTAAGGCGGTGATCGGAATGTACACTGGCAGCGTGTATCGCATGTGCGAAGCGCAACAGCAGCAGGCAGCGAAGGTGCAGTTGAGCAGTGATGGCCACGTGCCTTTACAACTTGATGGTGATTTAGTCGGACAGCTTCCGGCGACGATCACCGTTTTGCGAGAAGTACTTCGCGTTCGAGTGCCTTAACAGGCCTACTTGGAATTCAACGACACGTCGACAAACCGGCCCCAAACGTCGCGTTTCATTCCTTTGCTCCAGCCACCGAGATCGTAAGCCACGAAGATCCTGTTATCAGTCAACGTTTCTTCAATTGCCATGTAGTGGGTCGTGAGGACACCGGACGTCATGCGAATAACGTTTTTCCACGTTTTGCCGTGATCAGAACTGACTGCAAGGTAATTTCCGTTCCAGGGATGATGCGGATTATTCCAACAATCTTTTTGCGTAATGCGCACTCCGAATGCAGCGACGAGCAGTCCACTGCGTAGCTCGATCAGATCAGGATCAACGACAGCGCCGCGCAGGTCTTCGATGTTTTTCTCGTCCAAAATTCTGCCGCTCAATCCTTTCATGTCGCGAAACATGTCAACCCAGAGTTCGGTGCGATAAACATCCAGACCGGCATAAACACGTGGGGCCGCCGCCGTCCATGTTGTGCCTTCGTCATCTGAAGTCGCCTCGCGCAATTCGCGACCGGTGCGCATTTGGCAAACCAACCGGCCTGCGAAATCTCCTTTGCTGACGCGGTTGATGACAGCTTCATCAAATCCTTCGGTGCCGACGGTGGAATCAGCTGCCACGGTTGAAACGAATTTCCAATGCCGTCCTTTGTCGCTGGAGCGAACGAGCATGACGCGCGTTTTCTTCATCTTCGGCTGATATTGCGCAGGGGCGTTATCGCCTTCGAGCCAGCCGTAAATGGTCGTTAATAAATCACCATTGGGAAGTTCGATTATCCGTCGATGCAAGCGCACCGCATTGTGCGGGTGGCCACCATCGTCAGCCGATCCGTAGAAATTGATTCCAGGCAAATGGAAACTGATATCCACTGGGCCTTCCAACGTCTGCCAATCGTTCGTCGAGAAATACAATTGCCCAGCGCCTTCGCCTGGCTTCGTGCCCGGCGTCACATAGGTGTCGAGCGCGATGATGGTGCCGTCCCGCAATTGCACCGCGCCGCCTTCCATGTT
>JAQGOW010000103.1 GCA_028293405.1 Verrucomicrobiales bacterium | reverse complement strand
GGCTGATGAGACTGTCGGGAATGAAACGGGAATACTTCGCTTCAAAGCTCGATACCCATTCTAAGATTTCATCCTGCACCTGGTGCGCGAGCGATGCATTCGCTGTGCGGAAGTTCACACGACACGTCGTGCTCATCGCGGTGAACGTAAGTTGATGGAAAGATTCACCCGCGCCGCGCTGCGCAATTACAGAAGCAGTGCGTTGCGCCGAACGCGAAATGCGTTCACGCACAACCTGCAATGAATCTGGAGCGCTCAAAACCATCCGCGTAGTCCTACGGTAAAAATGTTTGCCGATGGATAGGCCGACTGCGACGTCATGTCATCCAACCCGCGCATGACATAACGCATATAGCCGGCGTCCAATGATAAATGTTTGTGAATTCTGTACGTGGCCCGCAACCCGAGCGAGAACGTGTTGAGTTCCGATAGTCGGTAGTCAGACGAATACGCCGCGGGCAGGTTGTTGAAGTCCGGCACGAGAATGTAATAAAAGGTCGCTGCCGTCTGGTAGTAGTAACGGAACATCGGCGACACAACGAGACGCTTGCCGATTTTTTGATTCCAACGCAGGTCGATCGTGTGCGCGTTGACCTGCCAGGAATCGTGAAAAAACCGGTAACTCACTTCCGCGCCGCCCTTGAGTGGATCGAAGAAACGATTGTATCCGAGATAGAGAATACTTCGCGAGCGATTGCGCGGGCGTTTCTCAGCAATCAGCGCGGCGTCATCGGGATTGCTTTGGAAGAAGTTGGACGCTGCCATCACCCCTCGATACGGATCAGACAAATAACCCTGTTCGGTACCAAAAGTGAAATTCACCGTCACATACGACTTTGGCGTTAGAAGTTGCGTCACGCCCGCCAAAAAATCGTGAGTGCTCTTGTGTTCCCAGACGAGATTCTCGTCGCGCACGATGTCAAAATTCGCCGACCAACCAACGTTCAACGTCGTGTTCTTGTTGTTGAAGTTGATGGCATCATTGAACGCAATCCCGCGCGACACGTAATCGCTTTCCGCGCTGTATGCAATCGAAGGAGTGAACTCGTGGCGATCGAACGTAATCGGAAAACCGAGCGCAAACGCAACGCGGAAATCGTGCATTTGCGTCAGCGGCACCGTCTTATTTCTGAAATTTGGATTGTTGGTCAAGCTCTGATAACTGGAGCTTGAGCTATTCGTCGCATCTCGGCCCGCATCCGCCTGCACCCCTGGCAGGATGCGATTGGTCATGTCCTGCAACGTTTCCAATCCGGTCACAACGTAGTTGTCGTAATTGAAGTTGCTCACGGTTAGGAAATGGCTGGTGAACGCCTGTGCATACGCGCTTTTGTATAAATCGTTTTGCGTCGGGAACGGCCACTGCGATTGCGGTGGAGCCCCCGTCGGTGTTGCACCAGAAATCGAATCGAACACCAACTGCCCGGTTGCGCGCACCTTGGCCCCGAGCCCGAGGTCGAGGTTGAACGTATCCGTCTCAACTTTGATACGATCGTTGTCCTCCGCGTACCACTCGTGACGATAACCGGCCGTATCCTCCTGCGCCTGCGCGCGGCTCAGCCGCAGCATGAACAGGATGACCGCCAGGCAAATTGCTAATCGAGCGTGGCCTTGTAAAGTTTCGGGTGCGTGAGGTCGGTTGGGTTTCAAGGGCAAAGGATGCGGTAGAATTGATTCGTCCCACCCGTGATTCCATTTGTGAACTGCACGAACCCATTGGCGTCGGCAGTATTTGTGACAATCGTAACCCATGCGATCGGCGCATCGAGCGAAGCCGTCGTTTGCAGCCAGTAAGGATCACCCGCAACGCCAGTGGCGTTAACCTGAAGTGTGTCGCCTGAAAATTGCGTCGCGATCACCGGCGTCGGCAACACCGTCAAAGTCGCGGGAACACTCGAAGCAGTGCCGTATTGGTTCGAAACAATCACGCTATAGCTGCCCATCTGAGCGGTGGAAACATTCGAGAACTGCAAGCTCGAGCTAACCGCGCCGCCGATCACTGTGTTGCCATTGAGATACCACTGATATGCCAACGTCGCTGTGCCGGTGGCGATCGCATTGAAGCTCACGTTTTTTCCTGCAATCGCACTCACATTACCCGTTTGCTGAACGATCACTGGCGCGCTCGGAATGGAAAGAATTCCAGCGGCGCTGATGCTGACGTTCGTATTGTAATAGCTCTGCGCGCTCGACGCATCGACTGTGATCCATTGCGCCGCCGTCGGCGAACCATACGGCCAACTCAAAGTCGTCCCGAAAATATAATAAAGCGTAACGTTCGGGTCGGTCGGGTTGCCGCTCCACGTGTATCGGCTTTTGCCGGGAATATCGGCCAAAGGTTGTTCGGCCATCTGACCCTCGAGATTCCAATTTGCCACAGGCAGTCCTGTATTCGTTGAAGACCACGCGAACATGTTCAAGCTCGAATCATTGGTCGTGATCATATTGTAGCCGCCGAAAAATCCCGCGAGTCCCGAAGACGGAAAAAACGAGTTCGCCAGAATTTTCGTGCTGCTGTTCGTCGCGCCAGCCAACGACGTGTTGCCAGTGTAAGAGTAGGTGACTGGATAATTTGTCGGCAGGTATGGAATCGAAGACAGGTTAAACGTCGCAGCAAAATTGCCAGTCGAGTTCGTCACTTTTCCCGACGCAACCGCGCCGTTAAGGTTG
>JAQGOW010000097.1 GCA_028293405.1 Verrucomicrobiales bacterium | reverse complement strand
CATTCTATTGGGCGAAATCGCGGACACCAACGACCCGCTGCTCGGTCTCGGCGGTTCCGCTTACCTGCAAACAATCCACACTTTAAAAACCGGCACGCCTCCACGTTGCGACATGGAAAAAGAGCGTTCGGTTCACAACGCCCTTCGCGGATTCATCGAGTGCGGAATTATCAAGAGCGCCCACGATTGCAGCGACGGTGGACTCGCCGTTGCGCTGGCTGAATCGTGCATTTCGCAACAAGTCGCTCGCGAAACCCCGCGGTTGATCGGTGCGCAAATTGACTTGAGCACCGCAAACGTAAATCGTCTCGACGCATTGCTTTTCGGCGAATCTCAAGGCCGTATCGTTCTCTCGGTTGCACCGTTGAATGTTCCGAAAGTTTTGGAACGCGCAAAAATCCTCGGTGTCGCCGCGACGAAATTGGGGACGGTCACAGGAAGCGAATTGACGATTAAAACCGCCAACGCTGAATTGAAATGGAACACAACCGAATTGCACGACCTGTGGTTTAATTCCATCGCCCGCGCGATGCAGTGAACTATTCGTGCCGGAGTGCCTCCACCGGATCCATATTCGCGGCGCGCATCGCCGGATAAATTCCGAACACCACTCCTACCGCTGCGGAAATTCCAAACGCAAGCAGCGGCGCCCAAAGCGTCGTAATCGTTTTCATCCCGGCAAAATGGCTCACAAACCACGGGATTGTTACCCCGAGGACTACTCCAATAACGCCACCGGTGCCGGAAAGAGTGACTGTCTCAACAAGGAACTGCGTGACGATGTCGCGCCGTTTTGCGCCGAGCGCGCGCCGAATTCCAATCTCGCGCGTGCGTTCCGTGACACTCGCCAGCATGATGTTCATGATGCCGATGCCGCCGACGAGCAGCGAAATCGCCGCGATCGAACCCAGCACGATGTTGAAAATTTGTTTCGTGCGTTCCGCGCGCTGCAACAGTTCGAGTGGAACAATCACGTCGTAATCTTTCTTTTTGTGATTCCGTTCGAGCACCACGCGGATTGCATCAGCAACTGCGGGCACAGTTTCGGGGGTTGCTGCTTTTACGGTGATTTCGTGCAATTGCACCCGTTCCATTTCCAAACTCCCGCTCCGAAACTTTCTGAGCACCTCGCCATACCGCGACTTCGCAGTATTGAGGGGAATGAACATCTGATTCGCCGTCGGCTTTTCTTTATCATTCACGTCGGTGCTTGTCGCGCTCGATGGTTCCATCACACCGATAATTTTGTAGTAATCGCCGCCGACCCGGACATTCGCACCGATCGGAGAATCAAATGGAAACAACGATTTCGCGGTGCTCGAACCAACGACGCATACCGTTGTGGCATCATCCATTTCCTTGTCGTTAAAGAAACGCCCTTGTGCGACGTGTTGGTGCCGCATCTCGGGGAACCACGGCACCGTAGCGATGATGTCGCAATCAACGCGCCTGCTGATGTTCCAAACGTATTCGCGCATGATCCGGCCGGGAACAATCACACTGACATTTGGAATTGTTTGACGAATACGTTGCACGTCGGCGTGCTTAAGTCCGTATTCCAGCGCGAAACTGCGCGTGCCGCGCCCACTGATTTTCTGGTCTTCGGGCGGTTTCACGCTGCGCACGATGATGTTTTGGCTGCCGAGATTTTTAATTTGTTCCTGCGCTTCATAACTTGCGCCCTCACCAATCGCCAACATCGCGATCACCGAACAAACGCCAAACACAATGCCCAACGCCGTCAGGAACGACCGCAGTTTGTGCAGCCATAAACTCTTCACGCCGAGTTTTACCGAGCGAGTAATTCGCAAAATGCGTGGCGTCGAGTTCATGCCGGTGGCCCATCGCTTTCAACCTGGCCATCGCGCAAACGAATCGCGCGCTTAGTATGGCGCGCAACGTTTTGATCATGCGTGACCATGATGATCGTTTTGCCTTGTCGATTCAGGTCGTCGAACAACTTGAGAATGTCGGTGCCCGAGGTGGAATCAAGATTGCCCGTTGGCTCATCGGCGAGAAGGACCAAAGGATCGTTCACCAAAGCGCGCGCAATCGCGACGCGTTGTTGTTGGCCGCCGGAAAGCTCGAAGGGCTTATGATCCAAGCGCGCCTGCAATCCAACGAGCGTGGCAAGCTCGATCGCCAACTCACGACTCTCCGTCGCGCCGCGACCTTGATAATACAACGGCACTTCGATGTTCTCGATGACTGTGAGCTGTTGAATCAAGTTGTAAGATTGAAAAATAAAACCAAGCCGCGCACCCCGAATGCTCGAAAGCGAATCGTCATCCATCACCGAAACATCCGAACCGCCGAGCAGGTAACGGCCAGTGCTCGCTCGATCAAGGCATCCGAGCACATTGAGCATCGAAGATTTCCCGCAACCCGACGGCCCCATGATGCTGACGTATTCGCCTTCCGAAATCGTCAGCGACACGTCGCGCAAGGCGTTAATGACATTCGGCCCGACCTGATAGGTCTTGGAGAGGTTTTCGAATTGAACAATTGCAGCACGCACAAACTTAAGCTTTCCCGCTTTTCGGTGCAGAAACTTTCGCTGGTGACGCCGCAGGTTTGCCATCGGCTGGCTTCTTATCATTGGCGCCCGGTTCAGCCGTTTCGGGAGGATGTAGCAACACCACGTCACCTTCGTGCAACCCGGATTTAATCTCGATAAACGAATCATTAAATTGTCCGACCTGCACCTCTCGCTTATCCTGCTTGCCGCCGTTGACCACATAGCAAAGTTGTTTTCCTTCGCCCGGCGTCACCGCTTGAATCGGCGCATAAATCACATCCATCAGCCGATCGACCATGATATCGACTTTCGCGCTCATTCCCGGCTTGAGCCACTCGAAGGATTTCGGAATCGAGATGGTCGTCAGGTAAACTTTCATGTCCGGGTTCATCCACATGTTTTGCGAATCGGGCAACACGCCGACTTTTGTGACTTCGCCGTCGAGCACTTGATCGGGGAAGGCGTCCAACGTAATTTTGACCTTCTGGCCTTTTTTGATCTTTTTGATGTAGCTCTCGTGAATGCGCACGTTCACGCCCATTTTGCTCATGTCAGGAATCGTGATGATGCTCTGACGTTCACGGACCGTCGCGCCTTCGCGAATCTGCTCTTCGCCGCCGCCGTAATACATTTGCTCGCGACCGCTGCCATAGACGACCAGTCCCGGCTTCTTCGCGCGAATAATGAACTTCTCAGATTGATCAATCAGATCCTGGTGCTGCCGCGACTGCACGCTGTATTGGCCTTGAGCGGATTTCAATTTCGCTTCGGATTGTGCCAACTTGGAAATGGCGGCTTTGCGGGCGCGGTCCACTTCACGAACGGCCTCGGAATATTTCGACATGAATTCCTCTGCTGACTTTTCGAAGTCATACTTCAAAAACAAATCGCGCGCAGTCTCTGCCGTCTGCACTTTGAGCCGCGCATTTTCGTGCGCGATCTCGTCGCGTTCGGTGTCGATGCGTGTGACGAAGCCTTTGGCGAACAAACGTTTCGTGCCTTCGAGCGTGGATTTTGCCTGGCCGTATTCTTTTTGCGCCACCTGCAAATCGTCCGCGAACTTGCGCAACTTCTGTTTCGCTTCGCCGTCCCCCAACGCTTCGAGCGTCGCGTATTTCGAGAAATCAACGACGGCCAATGTTGGGAGCGACGACGCGTTGCTGGTGATTTGGCTAATAGTCGCCGCGAGCGGTTTTGTCGTCAGGTCGACTGCAACCAATCCATTGGTTTCCCTCACGTCAGCCGACGGCATTGATGCGGCGATCGCGGTAAGTTGCTTTGATTTCTTGTCTTGGGCTGCGATTGCTTTATCTAATCCCATGCCGTCGATAATCTTGTCGGCAACATCGTCACCCAGAAATTTCTCGAAATCCATCCGGGCAAAACGCGCCTTCTGTGCCGCCGCTTGCATATCGCTGATATTTTGATTGAGCTGAATGTCGTAACCTTGCTGCGCATCTGTCAATGCAGCCGCTGCTGACTGGTAGGAAATTTCCTGCTGCACCATTTGTTTCTCGAGCTCCGTCGAATCGAGTTCCACCAAAACCTTATTCGTGCGCACATCCTCCTCGCTGACCTGATAACCTTCCTCGATAAGTTTCAAAATCTTCGTGCCCTGATATCCGACACGAACTTCACATTTAATTTCCTGCGATTCCAAAGCCTGAACACTGCCGCCTTCGAGAACCGTAATGTCCAACGAACCACGTCGGACCGTCGCACTCGCCGTTTCAGATGCCTTCCCATGTCCCGGCTTCAACCACGCAATCAATCCACCGATAACAAGCAACGCCAGCACCACGATGGCGACTCGGCCAAGCCATGGTTTGCGTTTGCGAGGACGGTTCGGGGCGGACGCCGGCTTTTCCAGCGGTAGTGGTATCGGTTGCGGATTAGTTGAGCTTTGCATTGTTTGGTTCCTCCCACTGGCCGGCATCTTTGATGTAAAGGATTCCGAGGTTCTCCCAGAATAGCAACCGCGCGACTGTGTGGCCGACGAGCGCCTGCGTGTATTGGTTGCGAGATGCTGCTAAATCGTTTTGCGCGTCGACTTGGTCCTGTGCCTTTGCACGTCCCAGTTCTGCGAGAAGGCTCTGTTCCTCAACACGGCGCTCGGCGATCTGCACCCCGACCTTGCTGATCTCGTAAGCGCGCTTCGCCTGCTCCAACGCGCGCCAGCCATCGCGCACCTGCAATTTGATTTGATCCTCCTGCAAGGTGACGTTGCGTTTTGCGGCCTCAACTGCGATCAATGCTCTGCGATACGAATTGCGTTCAACCGTTCGTTCCAGCGGCAGATCGACGTTCAACTGTACATCCCAGTCATAGCGTTTCGGGTTCGGTAAAATTTGCGAGCGGTCACTGGAAATGCCGCCGTTTGCCACCACGTCGACGCCGGGACGAAGCTTGTTTGCGGTCAAGGGCACCTGGCGTTCGGCATCTTCCAATTCTTCGCGGGCGTTCTGGTAATCCAGCCGCATCGCTAGCGCGACTTTGATCGAGTCATCAACGCTGATTTCAGGATGATCAATTTTCAGTGCGGTGAGTTCCTCGTCATCTAACACGACGTGCTCGTCGGTCGGTAAACCGAGTTCGATTTTAAAGTTATCGAGAGAGCGTTTGTAGTTGAGCACGGCGCCGACCCAGTTGTTTTCCGAGGTCAGCTCCTGTTGTTCAAGACGCCCCAAATCGGCCTGCGCGAGACGACCTTCCTGCGCCAGCGCACGGGTGCGATCGGCGTTCTGTCGCGAATTCTGATAGTTGATATAACTGTTGCGCGCTTCATCGCGTGCCTTCAGTACATTGTAATAGGCAGTTGCGATATCGACTGAGAAAGTTTTTCGGAATCTGGTGAAATCGCGAATGGCGTAAAGCAGGCTGCGTTCGGCCTGCGTCACATCTTCCAGTGCCACCTTGTAACCAGCGCCGCGCCAAAATGGTTGCACAAACGTCGCGCCGAGCCGTGAGAAGGTGGTGCTTGCGGAGTCGCCAGACATGTAGCGTAGGATGGTCGTCGTGAACGAAACTGCCAGCCGCCCGCCGGTCGCCAGCAGTAAATCAGTGCCCACTTTCGTGCCGCCTTCAATTCTATGAGTCTCGACGAGGTTGTCGCTTAAGACAGCGTTCGTGGTGTGCGTGACCGGATTTATAATGATCCGTTCGATTTCTTTGGTGTCTTTGGTGGCAACGCCGTACGTGGTGGTACCGTGGGCCCCGAAAATGGGTGCAAATTGATGCTCGGCCAAACTGAGACCTAATGCGCTAATATAAAGTTGTTCTTTATGCGTCTGATAAACTCGGCTGTGATTCACACCGGTCTCAAGCGCGTTTTTCAACGACAGAATGGCTGAACCTTGTTCTGCCTGCCCGTCCTTCCCGAGGAAAATCACTGCGTTTGTGGACCTAGGCAGACCGACAAGCGACAGCACATTGGTCTGCTCGATCGTGAAATGCTCGTCCATGTTTTTGACGAGCGGCGTCTTTTGTTTGATCGCCGAGTAAGCAGCCTTGTCGGCCGCTTTCTGGTAGTGCTTATTCGTGCAGCTCGCGGTGAATAAAACGAGACCCGTCGCGAGTAAAAGAGCGACAATGGTTGCGTGATTTGTGGACTTGGTTGTTTGGGTTTCCACCTATATTCCTTGGACGTTAAACTCCGCAGCCGATTCAAAGTTTCGCAGAGCTTTGATTGACTCGCCGCGACCTCCCGCACGGCAGTCAAGAACATGACCAAACAACCAATGGTAGGCAACGCAATAAGCACCTAAATGAAAAATGTAACGCCTTCGCAGAGGGTCTGTAACGCGCAATGTAACGGGTAAAACCGCAAAAATCCCCAATGTTTACAAGGGTTGTAACGATGTAACGGGTTCAAACCCCCTGGAAGGGTTGGGGTGCCCTTTATCATTCTCCTGTTCCTCATTGCAGCTAACTACAGCTAACTGCACCTAATCGCACCTAGTCGCACTTAGTCGCAGTTAGTCGCAGTTAATTCTGCTCGCATAGTCTCGAAACCTTTCCTATTGATGAACGTCTAATCACCGACCTTATGAGTTCTAACGTATCGCGCCGCAATTTTTTCAAGCAAACCGCTTTCACCACCGCTGGCGTATGGCTTGGCACCTCCTCACTCTTCGCCCGCAAATTGTCTGCGAACGACAAGTTGAACATTGGCGTTATCGGCACCATGAACCGCGCCGCCAGCAATATTGCCGGTGTTAAAAACCAAAACATCGTCGCCATCTGCGACGTCGACGAAACCTACCTCGCTCAAACCCACGCCAAACTGCCGTCGGCCAAGACCTACATCGATTTCCGTCGTCTCATCGATCAAAAGGACATCGACGCGATCGTCGTCAGTACACCAGACCATACTCACGCGGTCGCCGCATTGACCGCGCTCAAATCCGGCCGCCCCGTCTACTGCGAAAAACCGTTGGCCCACACCGTTCACGAAGTCCGCGCCCTCATGGCCCAGGCCGCGAAATCAAAACTCCCGACGCAAATGGGCACGCAAATCCACGCGACCGAAAACTACCGTCGTGCGGTCGAAATCGTCCAATCCGGCGTCCTTGGCCCCGTGAAGGAAGTTCACGTCTGGTGCGAAAAAAGCGTCGTGGCCGAGGCCGGTGCAAATGCCACTGCTCCGGTCCCAAAGAATTTTCACTACGACGAATGGCTCGGCCCAGTTCCGAAGCGCGATTTCCATGCAGACTTCGCCCCGAAAACCTGGCGTCACTGGTGGGATTTCGGCGGCGGCACACTCGGCGACATGGGCTGCCACTATATTGATCTCGCGTTCTGGGCTTTGAACCTCCGTTGGCCAATCGCCATCGAAACCGAAGGCCCACCCGTTCACGCGCAGAACACGCCTGCTTGGGTGATCGCAACATGGGATTTCGCCGCTCGCGCCGATTTAGCCCCCGTCCGTTTGAAGTGGTACGATGGCGCTCACTCTCCAAAACTCCTGCGGGACTCTTTGCCGCGGGAACAATTGAAACAGTGGCGCAACGGCGTGCTCTTCGTTGGTTCAAAAGGAATGTTGCTGGCCGATTACAACAAGCGTTTGCTCTTACCGGAAAACGGCAACTTCGAAACGCCCAAACCTTACATCGCAAAATCCCTCGGCCATCACGAAGAGTGGATCCTCGCCTGCAAAACCGGCAGCCCAACAACCTGCAATTTCGACTACTCCGGCCCACTCGCCGAAACCGTCCTGCTCGGCATCGCCGCCTATCGCAGCGGTCAAAAACTACAATACGACGGCCCAACCGGCCGCATCACCAACACCCGTGCTGCCGACGAATTCCTTACGCGCGAATATCGAAAAGGTTGGAGTGTATGAAAGCTCCAAACACCAATCTCCAAACTCCAAAAAAGTTCCAAACACCAAGCACCAAATCATACCCTATGCACATTCGATCGATCGCTTCTCGACGTTCAACCTTTGGATGTTGGAGCTTGATGTTTCTTTGGAGCTTGGTTTTTGGAGCTTGGAGCTTATGCACTGCAATCGCCACTGAACCCAAGCGTCCAAACATCCTCTTCATCATGTCCGATGACCACGCCGCCCACGCGATTAGCGCTTACGGCAGCCAGGTCAACAAAACTCCGAACATCGACACCATCGCCAACGACGGCATGCGTTTCGCGAATTGTTTTGCCGTAAACGCGATTTGCACCCCGAGCCGCGCCGCCATTCTAACCGGCAAATACAGCCACAAAAATGGCGTCACCGTTTTCAATCGCATGGACCCCGACCAATGGACCGTCGCGAAGGAATTACAGAAAGCCGGTTATCACACCGGCATGATTGGCAAATGGCATCTGCAAAGCGACCCGCAAGGATTCGATTTCTGGAGCATCCTTCCCGGCCAAGGCGTTTATCACGATCCCCAGTTCATCACCATGGGCAACAAACATAAAATCGACGGTTACGTCACCGACATCATTGCCGACCAGACCATCGATTTCCTGAAAAACGCGCCGAAGGACAAACCGTTCTTTTTGATGTGCCACAACAAAGCACCTCATCGTCCGTGGGAACCCGACGACAAGCACGCCAAGATGTATTCCGATCCAATTCCCGAGCCACCGACTTTCAACGATGATTACAAAAATCGCGCAACCACAGCATCCGTGGCCACGATGCGCGTCGACCGCGATCTCAAGCCCCACGATTTGAAGCAAAAGCCGCCCGCAGGTCTGACCGACGAAGGTCTCAAGAAATGGAAATACCAGCGTTACATGCAGGACTACCTGCGCTGCGTTGCATCCGTCGATGACAATGTAGGCCGCATCCTCGAGTTCCTCGACAAGTCCGGACTGCGCGATAACACCATTGTCATCTACACCTCAGACCAGGGATTTTTCCTCGGCGACCACGATTGGTTCGACAAACGTTTCATGTATGAAGAATCGTTGCGCATGCCTTTCATGATTCGGTATCCCGGCCACATCCAACCGGGCGCGTTCAATGACGGAATGATCCTCAACGTAGACTTCGCCCCAACGTTCCTCGACTACGCGGGAGTAAAATCGCCGAAGGAAGTCCAGGGTCGCAGCATCAAACCGTTGCTCGAAGGCAAGACGCCTGGCAACTGGCGCAAATCGATGTATTACCGCTACTACGACCATCCCTCCGAGCACATGGTCAACAAACATTACGGCGTGCGCACCGACCGTTACAAACTCATCAACTTCCACGACCTGCACGAATGGGAATTGTTCGATCTCCAACGCGACCCGCACGAACTCAACAGCGTCTACAACGACCCGAAATATGCGACCGTGGTGAAGGACCTGAAAAAAGAATTGGAACGCCTGCGCAAAGACCTCGGCGACCACGACCAATGGGTCGACAAACCGCCACGGTCAGTGACCACGGCTGAGAAACCCTAGTGTCGAATGGAGCGCGGACAGCCCTGTCCGCGCTTCCGCTACCCTTGGCACGCGCAAACAAGATTCCGATCGCCATAGACATTGTCGATCCGTCCCACGCTCGGCCAAAATTTATGCTCGCGCGTCCACTCCGCCGGAAACGCCGCTTGCTCGCGTGAATACGGTCGATCCCATTTATCGCTCGCAATCGCAATCGCAGTATGCGGTGCATTTTTGATGACGTTGTTCGTCTTATCAACCTTGCCCGCTTCAATCGCAAGAATCTCTTTGTGAATTGAAATCAACGCTTCACACAAACGATCCAGTTCACCTTTGGCTTCGCTCTCCGTCGGTTCGATCATCATCGTGCCCGGCACAGGGAAGGAAACCGTCGGCGCATGAAATCCGTAATCCATCAAACGCTTGGCGATGTCTTCGACAGTGACCGTCTTGAACGGCCGCACGTCCGCGATACATTCGTGCGCGA
>JAQGOW010000073.1 GCA_028293405.1 Verrucomicrobiales bacterium | reverse complement strand
TGGTCGAAGTCTTGGTTTATATCGTTGTCCTTTTCATGGTTCTGGGCGCCGGCAGTGCATTGCTCTATCGCGCGTGGTCGAACAACATCGCTGTGCGCCGCAATGCGGACGACGTCGTCCGTGCGTTGAGCGCCGGTGAATTGTGGCGTGCGGATGTTCGAACTGCCAACGGTCCCATCGTCACGCGCGACGGACGCGAACTGCATATTCCGACGTCACGTGGAGAAATTCTTTACCAGTTCGCAAACGAAACCATTTCCAGGCAAGCCCCCGGCCAACAGCCGCGAAACCTAACGCGCGTCCTCTCTTCCCAAATGGAGCAGGACCGCCGCGAAAAAGCCAGCGGATGGAAGTGGGAGATCGAGTTGCAACACAATCGCAAAGACCTCCAGTTCCGGCCACTGTTCACGTTTGAAGCGGTCACATCCAATGAGGTGAAAAAGTGAAGACGTCGATTATCAATCGTCCACAAGCGCGTGCCGACAAAGGCTCGGCCTTAATCGCAATTCTCACGATGCTCGCAATCATGTTCGTTCTCTTCACCGTTAACAGCAAAACGCTGACGCGCTTATCACGAGAGGTGGATGCGCTGGACAAAAAGCAAACGAACCGGCTCGCCACCGTGCGGGTGTCAGCACCAACAGTTACTCCGCAGCAATGAGTCCAAAGCCGATCAAGGTTCTGATGATTGAGCGCTCGCTGCGTTGCTTTTATTGCGGGGTAATGGGCCTTATCCCTGTGCTCGGCGTGCCGCTGGCGATCTGGTCGATGCAACAATATTGGCGGGTCAAACGGGATACCAAAGGCATGTGGAACCCGGCCGAAACCTATCTCAAGTGGGGACTCAGATCGGCGCGTATAAGCCTCGCCACGTTCGTGATTCTGCTCGGTTCGATAACCGTGCTTGTATTATACCCTTCCATCTTCACCAGCAGTTCGGAGTAACAGCTACTCGGGATTTTTGGAATCGATGACGATTGTGACAGGCCCTTCGTTCGTGAGAGTCACTTTCATGTCAGCGCCGAATTCGCCCGTCTGCACCGGTTTTCCGAGGTCCTCAGAAACTTTGCGGACAAATTGTTCGTAGAGTGGGATCGCAACTTCTGGTCGTGCCGAGCGACTGAACGAGGGTCGATTGCCTTTTTTGCTGCTCGCAAAAAGTGTGAATTGGCTGATGACCAAAATCTCGCCACCCACATCTTGCACAGAGCGATTCATCAAACCAGCATCGTCATTGAAAATGCGCATCCGCACAATTTTGCCACTGAGCCACTCGATGTCCTCCGGTGTATCGGAGTCCTCCACGGCAACGAGAACGAGCAACCCATGCTGGGTTGCACCTTTGATATTTCCTGCGATCACGACGTTTGCCTGTGTGACCCGTTGAATGACTGCGCGCATAGTTCTGTTTAACAAAAGGTCAGCGGATTGAAAACATCGCGATGACGATGACCGAGACCGATTCTTGACCTGACCGACAAATCTTCCCACTTTGTATGACGATTGGCTAAGAAACGTATCATCATCATCGGCGGTGGGATTGTTGGTTTGGGGACCGCTATTAAACTCGGCAAGAAATTTCCTGGTGTCGAAATCGTCGTGCTCGAAAAAGAGCCTGACGTAGCACGACATCAGTCCGGCAATAACAGCGGTGTGTTGCACGCGGGCCTCTACTACAAGCCCGGCTCAATCAAAGCGCGCCTGGCCGTTTCGGGCATTCGCGAGATGATCGCGTTTTGTCAGGAGAACAACATTCGTCACGAGATCTGCGGCAAACTAGTCGTCGCCGTTGACGAAACCGAACGCGGTCGGTTGCACAATTTGTTCGAGCGAGGAACGAAGAACGGCCTTGAAGGCATGCGGATGCTTATCCGCGAGCAAATGTTGGAAATCGAGCCGCACGTCGCTGGCATTCAGGCGGTGCACGTGCCGCAGGAAGGCATCGTTGATTACGTCGAAGTCGCGCACGCGATGCTCAAAAAAATCACGGGCGCCGGCGGGCAAGTCGTCACGCGTGCCAAAGTGATTCGACTCGAAGCCACCTCCAACGGTTGGATCGTCGAAACAGAAAATCCAAATTCGCCGCCGATCATCAGCAACACGTGGGAAGCTGATTACATTGTCAATTGCGGCGGATTGCACTGTGATCGCGTTGCGGAACTCGCCGGCGAAAAGCGCGACGTGCGCATCATCCCGTTTCGAGGAGAGTATTACAAAATCAGACCTGAGCGGCAGAACCTCGTGCGTCATCTAATTTATCCAGTGCCCGATCCGCAGTTTCCGTTTCTCGGTGTTCACTTCACCCGATTGATTGAAGGCGGAGTCGAAGCCGGCCCGAACGCAGTCCTCGCACTCTCACGCGAAGGTTACACCTGGGGCAAAATCAACCTGCCCGATCTTTGGGACGCCGTGAGTTTCTCCGGTCTCTGGCGGTTCATGGGTAAGCACAAGAAAATGAGTTGGGACGAAATCCGCCGTTCCTTCAGCAAAGAGCTTTTCGCAG
>JAQGOW010000070.1 GCA_028293405.1 Verrucomicrobiales bacterium | reverse complement strand
AATTCTGCGAACGGTTGGCCAACCTTTGCGGTCTCGGGCAAGATCAGCAGGCCGTCGATGTCATCTGGCAAACCCAGTTCCTGTGGTGAGCAGAGCATGCCGTGGGATTCGACACCCATGACCTTGCGCACTTTGATCGTGAACGGTTCTTTGTCGCCGGGTTTCATTGGCAACGACGCTCCCGGCACGATCAGCGGAACTTTGTCACCGGCCTTATAATTGTTCGCACCGCAAATGACCTGGCGTTCACCTTTGCCGTCGGCAACTTTGCAGACCGAAAGTTTATCGGAGCCGACGACTTTATCGCGGGTGAGCACCTGGCCCACAACGATGCCTTCGAATTCGCCGCTGACTTTATGCACGCCTTCGACTTCGAGGCCGAGCATGGTGAGGCGTTCGGAAAGTTGTTCCGACGACCAGTCGAAATCGACGTATTGTTTGAGCCAGTTATAAGTAAGCTTCATTTCTCGTTGTGATATTGCGTGCGCAGGAAGTTCTCGCACAAGGCGGCCATTTCCACGGCAAAACGTTCGACTTTTTTATTGTAGTAACTCCAGGCAATCAACGACGGAATGGCCGTGAGCAGGCCGAGTAGGGTGGAGTTGAGGGCGATGGCGATGCCTTTCGCCACTTCTTTACTGTCGCCCATGCCCGAGTCGCTCATGCCTCCAAAGAGGATGATAAGCCCGTAAATCGTGCCGACGAGCCCAAGCAAGGGCGCGACGCCAACGACGATTTCGAGAATGACTAGGCCGCGCTCGAGTTTGGAGACTTCATGACGGGCGCTGGTTTCGAGCGCCCCAATGTTATCGGCACGCGGCCAACTACGGTGCTTCTCCGCGAGCACAAGCAGTCGGCTCAGCGGAGAGGGATGTTGTTCGCAAATCCGTTTCAACATTGGAACGTCCTCTCGTGTGCGGCAGGTTTCGAGGGCGGCTTCGACCTGTGCGGGAATTACTTTCTGCGTGCGCAGAGCGAGGCCGCGTTCGACGATGAAAGTCAAACCGACCACTGAGGCGAAAACTAAAACTGCAATGATGAAAAATTCCATCTGGGCGTATTGTTAAACGTTATTATTCGTAAAAAAATGCAAAAGTGACGTCTCGTGTGTCGCCGGCGAGTTCGCGGCGCATCTCCTGACTCCAACGGGCATATGGCGCGTTGTCGAGAATGGCCTTTTGACAAAGCAGAGAAAAGAAAGCGTCGACTGTGTTGGCGGTCAATTTCATGTCGGTAATTCGACCGTCGTAATGGATTTTGAATTCAACCCTGACTTCGCCTGTCGGGAATGGTCGATGGCCTTGGAGAAGGAAATCCCAGCGCGCCTGGACGGCATCTACAAAGATTCGATCGTAGTCGCCGGTAATTGTTCGCCGAACGTCGAGACTGGAGGCAAGGCCAACACGGGGACCGCCGCCTTCGTGTTTCATTTTGTCTCCAGTGATGCCGGCGAGGGCTTTCGCTTCTGCAACGCTTTTTGGGCGGCGATGCTCTTGTGCTTCCGGTTCCTCCGATTTTGCATCGCTCGCTTTCTTGCTCGGTTTGGCAATGGCGAGGTCGCCGGGTATGTAGGCCTTCGGTGCAGGGGACGGTTTTTCGGCTTCGGGCAATGGCTTGGGCGTCGGTTGAAGCGGCTGGGCCTTGAGTTTGGTTTGGCTGTTGTCGGTCGTCTTCAGGACCTTTTGCTGCTTGCCGGTGAGTTCGGGCAATTCGGATTCAGCTTGCTTCGTGCTGGACGCAACAGTGTTTGCAGAGCTGGTGAACTTTGCATTTTTCGGCGGCTCAACGACCGCCTGGGTGGGATCGACATCGACGAACGTCAACGTGGTCTGTTGCGGTTGTGTTCGCGGCGGAATCGCTTTCGCAATTTTTTTGATGAGGTTGGTTCGCGCCGTTTGTAGCCAATTCGGCAAATGCGATTCGTGCCACCAGCCGTGCGTGTTGCCGTATTTCCAGGTTCCGAAAGCAAATACGTGAAGGACAAGGGAAATGGCCAATGCTCGAACGAGCAAATCCATACTGGTGTCCTTGGCCACGGCAGAACTCACGGCTTCAGGATGCGCGATTTATGGCGACTGTGACAAGGTTTGTTCGCCTTACTCGTCACCGGCGTTGTTCGCGATGTTGAACTTGCGCGTGCTGTGATTGGTGATGCGGACCGAGCCTCTCATCAGGTTGTCGGTAATGACGGCGCGCGTGACGTTCGTGCCGAGCTCGATTTGCGCTTTGTTCTCCTGAAACTCGCAGCCGCGCACAAGTAACGTGCCGCTTTCGCACTGGATGGCGTGGCGTTTTTCGTCTTTGCGATCCCATTGGCAAAAGGTGCAGTCGGAAAAGCCGACGGTGCCTTTTCCTGCGATGCGAGCGACTTGGTAGGACGGTCCCCAGAATGCGGAATTCACGAAACGGATGGTGCCAGTGTTTTTTTCGCCGACTTCGACCATCGTCGGATTGGGGCCTTCGAATGAGGTGAATTCGCCGTTGGAAATTAAGATTCCGAACGGTGCGGAGTTTTCGACCTGCACTGCGGTGAAGCATGCGTCAGCACCAATGCCGAGGAAGTTGCCGTTACAAACACCGCCGGGGGTTTGGATGAATTTGTAGCCAACGTTGTAGCCGAAGCAGAACGTGTTCAGCACATATTGCCAATCGCTGCGGCCGAAGATGAACGCTTCGCCGTGGCGCTTTTGCCATTTGTAGAGATTTGGTTTCATGCTCCACCAGGGATTGAAATGCACGTTTTCGATCCGGCCGATGTCGTAGATGACATCGACGTAAATACCGCGACGGAGTGGTTGACCTTGCACGTTGCGAATGAGGTGGCGTTCGTTTTTTGAAGCGTCGATGCCGTTGTATGGGTTGAGCAACTCTACATCGAGCACGGCGGGGTTTTGTCCGCGCATCGCGATTGTCCATGGGTATGGCTTCGGTTCGTCATTGTCGTTTTGGTTGGGATAATAGATGACGACGCCTTTTAACGTGCTGTTCGCGTTCAGGGTGATGAACGGTGGTCCGCTTTCGTTTCCGGCATCGGCGTTCACGATGAACGTTGTGCCGTCGTCGGTCGGTTTCGGGTGGCCTTCATTGCGCAAACCGATGTGTGAAGGCACCGATTCCCACATGCCTTTCAACGTAACGCCGGCCGGCACGTTCAAATGGCGCGCCATGAAATAATTGCCGCAAGGCGCGTAGACTATTCCGCCGCCCGCTTTGCCCACCGCATCCAAGGCGCGTTGAAACGCGGCTGTGTCGTCAGTTTTGCCGTCGCCTTTTGCCCCGAAGGAGGTCACGGGATAAACATCGTTGGTCGTAGCGCGAAGTGAGGCAGTCAAACCGAGCGCCAAGGCCCATAGCAAAAGTTTACGGTTCATATATTTTTCAGCGGCAGCAAAAATGAGAGCACGAGCGTTGTAACGAAACCGATGACCGAAATCGCGAACAATAGCACGGACCAGCTCGCCAGCGTTTCGCGCTCGGTAAAACCGGTCAATTTGCTGACGACCCAGAAGCCGCTGTCATTCATCCAGGACACGCCCATCGCTCCGAATCCGATCGAGAGGAACAGATAGATCGGATGGTATGGCAGTGCACCGCCTATCATGATTGGGTAAATCATCGAGCTGGTCGCGAGCATGGCCACAGTGGCCGAGCCTTGAGCGATGCGGAGCACCAAGGCAATCGCGTAGGATAGAATGACGAGGTTAACGTGGTGTTCCTTTGCGAGCACCTGGATGGCGTCACCGACGCCTGCATTCTTTAACATCAAGCCGAAGGCGCCGCCGGCGCTTGTGATCAGGATGACGATGCCGGCGGTTTGCAACGGCGGGTCCATAAGATCGCCGATTTGGCGCAGTGACATTTTTTTGACACGCGCCATTACGACAGTTGCTATGATGGCACCGACGAGTAGCGCGATGTTTTTGTTGCCGACAAATTCCATGATGTTCCACGCGGAGTTCGGGCCGCCGAGAACTTTGACCATGGATGCGCCGCCGATGAGCACAATTGGCAGGACAACGGGAAGGATGGAGACAAAAAATCCCGGAAGTTCTGATTCGGGGCGGTCGATGCTTTTTTGCAGATCTTTCCATGGGAACCCCGGTGTTTCGCGCAACTGCAGATTGAGCGATATGTTTAATCGACGCGCAACGAGCCAACCGCCGAAAGCCGGCACAATGCCGACCACAAGCCCCGCGATCACTGAGAAGCCGACGTCGATGTGCAGGTTATCGACCATCGCCATTGGGCCCGGGTGTGGAACGGTCATCGAATGCGTCACGACACCACCAGCGCAAATCGCGAGGACATACAACAGATAGTCTTTTCGCGTTCGCATGGCCAACGTCATGGCCAGTGGCAGCATCAATAGAAACATCGTGTCGAAGAAGATCGGGATCGACAGGACGTAAGTGCTGACGAGGAGCGCGAGGCTTGCCTGTTTTTCGCCGAAAACGGCAAGAAACCGGCGGACGACTTTGTCGGCGGCCCCACTTTCCATCAGGCAGACGGCGATAACGCAGGCCAGACCAATAGCGATGCCGATGGCGCCGGCGGTTCGGCCGAATTCGGATGTGGTGAGTTCAACCGCGCGAACACAGTGTTGGACAGCTGAATTGCCGGTTTCGTCTGGCAGCCTCGATGAGAGAATGCCTGCGAGAAGAGCGGCGGCGATTAGCGCGAGAAAGGCGTGGATGCGCAATACGGAGATTGCCGCAATTACGAATACCAGTGAAATAGCCAATACCACAAACGGCCAGAACGAGGTGCTGTGGAGCGGTGTCACTGCGATTTCAGAAAACATCAGTGGCTGAATATGACCAGACTTGCTGTGGTTTTGCCAATGCCGTTTTCGGCAGCTATGGAAAACACTCGGGAATGTTGCTACAAGTTGCTACAACCAGCTACTTGTCGCTACCGGTCGCAACTAAGGGAGTATTAGCCACGGATGGAACACGGATGAAACACGGATTTTTGAAGGCTTGCCTAAAATTCGTGTTTTCGCGTTGGTAAAGCCTTTCATGACCTTGCATAGCCTTGCCGGACCGCGCATAGGTTTGCATAGCCTTGCCAAAATGTGGTCTCAAACCGTCGTTAAACCGTGCGCAACCTTTTAGGAATCGTTGACGATGTTGCAAGCCGCTCCGTCAAAAAAGTGCCGATTTCAAAGAACATTGGGCCGGATGGACCGGGGCTGTAGAATGGCGTTTAACAGCGGTGGTGTCAAGTAGCTTCACTTAAAAAAATGTGGACCGATCGATGTTGCTGCGGCTGGTCTGCGACACAGCCGCGCTCCTTTGCATAGGGGATTTTGGCAGGGTTCATTCGGACGAATTACCCGTTGAAGCTATTGGCGTTGCGCCTAGGTTCGAACTAGGAATGCATTACACCCAGCCAGAGGAACTTTCCGAGAGATCGTTCCTCTGACGCAATGAAAGGAGCGGATTATGGCACTAGAAACAAACAGAGTTGCATACCAGGACCAACCGACCACCAAAGAATCATCGTCGACGCTAGGAGGACGTGAACACCAAGGGACGGAACATCACGAAGGGTATGAAACGGCGCAAAAGATGACTACGAGCGGTGCGGGCATCGCAGCATTATTGGGGTTAGTGACTGTACTGATGGCAATACTGGGGTTGCTCAATGTCGCGCCGTTATATATGGCCGGAATCAGTGCTGTGGCACTTGGGGTGTCGATGTTGTTGGTGGGCGGGTTCAGCATGGAATGGTTTACGGCGCCACGGGAGCACTTCTTTTATGAAGGCGAAGGGGCGATGGGCACGGAGGTCATGGCTGGCGTTGGTGGGATTGTGCTGGGCATTTTAGCGCTGATGGGTGTTGCCCCTGACTTGCTGCTGCCAGTTGCAATCCTCAGCTTCGGCATATCGCTGTTCTTGTCGAGCTGGATCACGGCGAGCCATTTCTCGGGGATCAAATGCCTGCCGGGTTTGGCTGGAATTATTCTTGGTATCCTTGCGCTGACAGGAGTCGCGCCAATTACCTTAACATTGGTAGGTTTCCTGGTGCTGGGTTTCGGCGTGTTGTTTAGCGGGTCGATTACGGCCAGCAAACATATGTATGCGGCCCAGTCTGCGTAACGGCGGAAAGTTCCTCACACCCTCCTGCTTCATTGCGGGAGGGTTTTTTATTTGCTTCCAACAAAAAGAAACAGCGGACAACATTCGAACCCATGTTGAGACGCATCGCTGTTCTATTCGTTACATTCACTTTCATCGCGTGCTCGTTTGGTTCAGAAGTCGCGACCGGCACCAATGGGATTGTGGCCAGTGTGAACGATATTGCCACGCGCGCGGGCATTGATGCGATGAAGCGTGGCGGCAATGCGGTTGATGCGGCAGTGGCGACGGCGCTTACACTTGGTGTCGTTGACGGATACAACTCCGGGATTGGTGGCGGATGTTTTATTTTGATTCGGCGCAGCAACGGCAAATTCCTTGCCATAGATGGTCGTGAAATGGCGCCTGCGGCGGCGACGCATGACATGTTCATTCGCAACGGCAAAGGCGATACTGAACTGAGCCAAACCGGACCTCTGGCTTGCGGCGTTCCGGGAGCCTTGGCGGCTTACGATCTGGCGCTGCGCAAAGCTGGAAAATTGAGTCTGCGCGACCATTTGCTTTATGCGGCGCAGATTGCGGACGACGGTTTTCAAATGGACAGCGGTTACGCCCACACATTGCAACACACTGCCGACGACCTGAAGAAGTTTGATGGATCGCGCGCGGTTTATTTCAAAGCTGATGGCAGCGCGTACCAAAAAGGGGACCTCTTCCGCCAATCGGATTTGGCGAACACGTATCGGCAGGTGGCAAAGCACGGGCTCAAGTATTTTTATGGCGGGCCGTTTGCGCAGGCGACGGAGACGTGGATGAAACGAAACGGTGGAATTATGACGGTGCGTGATCTGTCCAATTACAAATCGATTCTTCGCGAGCCGATTTCTACGATGTATCGTGGGTATGAAGTAGTATCGTTTCCACCGCCGAGTTCGGGCGGAGTGCATTTGTTGGAGATGTTGAACATTTTGGAGACGAAAGATCTAAAGGTTCTTGGAGCCGGGACGGCCGATAGCCTGCATTTGATCGCCGAGTCGATGAAACTGGCGTTTGCAGATCGTGCATTTTGGTTGGGTGACCCGGATTTTGTGGAGGTGCCGCGCGGTTTGGTTTCGAAGGATTACGCGCACAAGCTGGCCGCGAAAATCGACATGCAACACACGATAAAGGTCGAACACGGCACGCCTGACGATGCGAGTGAGAACGTTTTTCGAAAACACACAACGCATTTTTCGACGGCTGATTGCGAAGGTAATTGGGTCGCGTGCACGGCGACAGTGAACACGAGTTTTGGGTCGAAGGTCGTCATTCCGGGCACCGGCGTCGTGCTCAACGATGAGATGGATGATTTTTCTGTGCAGCCGGGTGTGGCGAACTTTTTCGGGTTGGTCGGCAATGAAGCCAACGCTGTTGCGCCCGGGAAGAGACCGCTTTCCAGTATGACGCCGACGATCGTGCTGAAGGATGGTAATCCGATGATGTCGCTTGGCGCTGCCGGTGGCCCAACGATTATCAGCCAGACGTTGTTAAATATTGTTAACGTTTTGGATTTTGGAATGCCTCTCGATAAAGCCCTGGCTGCGCCGCGCATTCATCAGCAATGGAGTCCGGACGAACTTCGGGCGGAGAAGAGTCTTAGCACGATTGCGGTCGATGGATTGGAGGAACGTGGGCACAAATTCAAGTTCGTGTCGGGCTTGGGTGTTTCACAGGCGGTGATGCGGTCCCAGGATGGGAAGTCGTTCGTGGGCGCGGCGGATCCGAGGGCAGGGGGGACGGCTCGGGGGTGGTGATTGGGTAAGGGAAAGCTCCAAAGTTCCAAGATCCAATGTGACTTTGGACGATGTCGTTGCATGCGACGTCGATGCGGCCTGAAGGCCGCGCTCCGGGAAACTATTTTACGGCGAGACCGTATTTCGTTTCGATGGCCTGAACTGCTTCGTGGAGAATGTGCATCTTGAATGGCTTCCAGAGGATGACACCACGAACTTCACGAACAAAGTCAGTGATCTTTTTGTCATTGTGGTTGCCGGTCATGAAGATAAACCGTTTGCAAAGGTGCGGTTTGACGCGCTCAACACCTTTGTAAAACATGTCTCCTGCCAGATTGGGCATGAGCATGTCGCAAAGGATGATGGAAAAGTCTTCGTGAATGATGCGCTTTATCCCTTCGACACCATCCTGCACGTAAACAACGGAAAATCCCCAAGCTTCAAAATACTGGCGGACGATGCTGGCGAAATTGACGTCGTCTTCCAAGAGCAGAACCTTGTGCAGCCCTGAACTGCGCGC
>JAQGOW010000069.1 GCA_028293405.1 Verrucomicrobiales bacterium | reverse complement strand
TTGCGAAAAGTGCAACAAAGACAGTGAAATCCTGGTGCGTTCCAGCAAATGGGAAGGCACACCCTGCCCCAAATGCGGTTCCAAGAAGCTTGCCAAAAAACTGTCGGTCTTCGCATCTAGCGTCGCCACGGAAGCCGCCGGACCATCCTGCTCTGGCACTCCGCGCTCTTGCGGCATGTGCGGCACCGGCAAAGCGCACTCGCATTAAAAGAATATTCGACAGCCTTGCATAGGCTTGCGGGTTTTCGGCGTCCACATTCTTGTATAGGTTTGCATAGCCTTGCATAACCTTTCTTAGCCTTGCTCTGGTTTGCTTAACTTTGCACAAATTTCACTCCATTCGCACCTAACAACGGTTTCGGCCCAACTCAACCGTTCGACAGCCCCTCGAATTACCAATCGCGCCGCCACAGTGAAAGTAAATTAAATTTACACCACCACAACGGGACGTTACTACACTTAAAGCCACTTGTCAACTGGCAGATTCTCTATCGAGACGAGAAGCCTAGAATACGGATTTATCAGCCGCAGAGTTGAAGGAGAGATGAGAGTTGCTCGTTTTCGGCTGGCGGTTTCTCCCTTGCGATCAGCATGGCGGCAAAACCGGCGGCACGTGCGCAATTAACATCTTCGTTGAGGCTGTCGCCAATGTGGAGGATCTGGGAAGGCTCGAGGTGTAGTTGTTGGGCGGCGGTGACGAAAATTTGCGGGTCTGGCTTTGGGGCACCTAATTCAATGGAGACGATAGTGGCCTCAAAAAACCGGGCGAGGTTCAACGCGTGGAGCAAAGGTCGAAGCCTCTCGTCCCAATTGGAAATGACCGCGAGTCTGACTTTTCTGTCCTGCAACCGTTCGAGGCACGGGATCACATCATCGAAAATCCGCCACGCCGTTGGTTTTGTGAATTCGGTGAAGAGCTCGTGGAAAAAGGTCTGACTCGGCATCGGGTCGACGAGCCCGGCAAACGTCGCGTCAACGAGCCCCGACCAATCGCTAATGCTATGGCCAAAGTTCTTCCTGCTTTTCCAGGCGGCAGCAAATCGCGTGTTCAACACCTCGGGCGCGACATGCACCCCATGCCGGGCGGCAACTTGTGAGTAGACGTGTCCCACGGATGGAAACGGTTCAATCAATGTCCCGCCGACATCGAAAGTCACCGCCTCGATTTTGCCGCCGAGAATCATTTTTTCGGCGCGGGCATGTACTCGTTCAACTCGCGTTCCGACGGCGAATCGGTCAGCCGCAGCAATTCCAAAGCTTCACCGATAAAATGCAACGAACCAGTTACAACAATCACCTTGTCGTGTTGAGTAACATTCAGAGCCTCAGCCAAAGACCCTACCGCGGTGACATTGGCGGCAACATTTGCTGTCTGGCAACATTCAAACAGCTCAGCAGGAGCCGCCGCGCGCTCACTGCCAACCCTCGTGACCACGATCTTTTTTGCTAACGGTGCAAGCGTTCCACAGATTGCCCGGACATCTTTGTCCTGCATCGCCCCGAGAACTAACGTCAACTCTGCGCCAGAGAAATTCTGTTTGAGCGCGGCGGCGAGACTTTCCGCTCCCGCGGGATTGTGTGCTCCATCAAGAACGATGGTTTGTTCGCCTCGTCGCACAATTTGAAATCGTCCCGACCATTGGGTGTGTTTCAAACCTTCGGTAATCGCCTGTTCCGGCACTGAAATTTGATTTCCAAGAAGCCGCACGACCGCCACGGCCAACGCCGCGTTCAACCGTTGATGATCGCCAATCAATGGAATCTCAAATTCACGCATCTCGTCGGCTTCGCCCTGTGACACAGTCCAAAAAGCCGAGTCGTGACGCGCCGCAACCTGAGCGATGGTCTGGAGCGCCATATCGTCCACTGCCGCCGTAAAACAGGGCACGCCTTTTTTGATAATGCCCGCCTTCTCACGCGCAATTTCCGGGATGGTGTTCCCAAGCCACTGCTGATGATCGAGTTGAACGTTCGTAATTACACTCGCGATAGGCGTAACGATATTCGTCGAATCCAATCTACCACCAAGCCCTGTTTCCCAGATGACGATGTCGCATTTTTTCGCGGCGAAATATCGCAAGGCCATGACGGTCACCACTTCAAAAAACGTCGGGTGTGATTTGAGGTCTTTGATGCGAAATTTCAAATCGTCGACCAGAACCGCCACTTCGTTTTCGCGAATCATCTCGCGATCGACCTGGATACGTTCGCGAAACGAAACGAGGTGCGGTGAAGTAAACAGTCCAACGCGCAATCCCGCCGCACGATAAATGGATTCCAACATCGCGCACGTGGATCCTTTGCCATTGGTGCCAGCCACGTGAATGAACCTGAGCTTGTTCTGAGGATTTCCAAACAGACCAGCCAAGGCAAAAGTATTTTCCAACCCAAGCTTCGCGCCAAAGCGGCGAAAGCTATACAGATACTGAATCGCCTCTGAGTAGGTCATCGCGTTGCCAGATTTTTGCGACTACAAATTTTACAAAGGCCGCCGATGAATCTGTTTATGCGCTGCGGCGATGAACGCTTTGAAGAGCGGATGCGGTGCGTTCGGCTTGCTTTGGAATTCCGGATGAAATTGCGACGCCATGAAGAAGGGATGATCGGGGATTTCGATGAGTTCGACCAAATTACCATCGGGCGAGGTGCCGCTGAAAACGAAACCGGCTTTTTCGAATTGCTCGCGATAGGCGTTGTTGAATTCGTAGCGATGTCGATGCCGCTCGTTGATGATGAAAGCGCCGTAAACCTGGCGGGCTTTTGAGTGCTCGGTCAGAACGCACGGCTGCAAGCCGAGGCGCATGGTGCCGCCTTTTCGAATAACCTGCTTTTGCGCGTCCAACAATGCGATGACCGGATACGGCGTGTTAGGATCGAACTCAGTTGAATGCGCTTTTTGTAATCCAAGAACGTTGCGAGCGAATTCGATCGTTGCAATCTGCATGCCTAAACAAAGACCGAGATATGGAATCTTGTTTTCGCGCGCGTACTGCGCCGCGATGATTTTACCTTCGACGCCACGCTCGCCAAAACCGCCGGGAACGAGAATGCCGCCGAGGCCTTCCAGCACTTTTTCGGGGCCGTTTTTCGAAATTTC
>JAQGOW010000015.1 GCA_028293405.1 Verrucomicrobiales bacterium | reverse complement strand
CGCGATTTTCGATCGTAATGGCAAATTGCTCGAGACGTGGAGCGACAGCTTCGCGGATCAAGTTGGTTTCACCACGGAACAGGTCAAACAGACGGCGCACTGCCTTTACTGGAGCAAAGAAGGGAAGAACGAATACATCTATTGGACGGAAAACGTCTCGAAGAAAAAAGAAAACGGACGCATCGGCGCGCGCGTTTACAAGACCGACATGCGCGGCAAAATTCTTTACGAGATCGGCAACGTAAAAGAAGAAGGTTCCACGTCACAGAAATTCGATTGGACGAATCCCACTGATGTCGCCATCGCGCCGAACGGGGATATCTACGTTGTTGATGGGTACGGCAGCCAACGCGTCAGCCGATTCGACAAAAATTTCAAGCACATCAAAACGATCGGCACCCGAACGAAAAAGGAACAAGTAGGGAAGAATGCTCCTGCGGGCACGTTTAACACCTGCCACGGTGTTTGGGTCATGTTGAACAAAGCTAAAGGTCCGGAAATTTGGATCGCTGACCGGCACAATGATCGTATCGAAATTTACGACATGGAGATGAACTTCAAGCGTCGTATCACCGAACACGTTCGCACCCCATGTTGTTTCTATCAGCATGGCGAACTCGTTTACGTGCCCGAACTCGCCGCGCGCGTCAGCATCTATGACCTGGACGGCAAACTCGTCGCGCACCTGGGTGATGGTTTCGAAAAAGACGGCAAGACGGCGAAACCTGATAACGCGACGAACCCGGCGCTATTCGCGCACCCGCACGCGATTGCTGTCGATTCCCGCGGCGACTTCTATTGCGTGGAATGGGTTGAATCCGGACGCCCGCGTAAATTTAAGCGATTGGTCTAAAACGCCCACGCTGGTTTGCTCTCGAGAACTTGTTTCATCTTCAACGCCGCCTTCGGAGCGTATGCGCCGCGGTTGTTGTTGAAGACAATGTGCATTTCGTCGAGCGACTCGGAAAATCTGATCGCCCGTTCGGCAATCTCTTCCAACTCTTCGTCCGGGTAGTCATAGTCGAAACGTTCCGCGACTGTTCGGCCCGTGAGGTATCCGCGCGCATTTCTTCCGTGCGCGCGCAAATAGCCGATCCGCGCATGGGTGGTGATGTCGATGCTTGGCATCAGTTTGAAATGGTCCACCGCCGGCGTGTCGACGCTGACGAAAACCAGATTGTGACTGTGGAAAAATTCCGTTGTTGCCTCGAGTTGAATGCCCTCAACCCAGTCGCGATTGCGCAGTTCGACCGCCAGTTTGTGACCTTGTAGTAGAGAGAGGAGGTGTTCGAGTTCGTGAAGTTGATGGCGTCGTGGCCCAAACGATGGCGGCAGCTGAAGCAGCAATACGCCAAGCTTGTTGCAGCGTTCGAACGGTTCCAGAGCTTCCAGCATCCGAGTCACAACGGCGTCTTCCATTCCAGGTGTCACGATGACGCGCCCACTTGAATCCAATTCTGCCTCATAACGTAAGTCGGGCGAAAGAAAATCGGGACCGGTGCTGTGCCGAGAGAGGAATCGGTGCAGCTTCACGTTGAACGTGAAATTTTCCGGCGTTTGCTCGCACCAATGTTGTGTCGTGCGTTTGTCCGGAATCGAATAGAACGTGGAATTCACCTCGACCATATCAAAATGCTGAGCATACCACGGCAATCGTTGCGAGGCCGGCAGCGTGGGGGGATACCACTCTGCGATATAGCCCAAGTCTGACCAACTGGCCGTGCCCACCAGGATCTTCGACATAGTTTCGCCTCCTTACAGTGGAAACTCTCATGCCGCTTTAAAGTGCGCGCAACCTGATTTAACGCGCTTTTATCAGCAGCCAACCTGGTGTTTACTGTGCGTGATGCAGTTTGGTTCGCTTCAACTTAACTCGAATTTGTTTCTGTCGCCGTTGGCCGGCTACACCAACCTGCCGTTTCGATTGACGTTGCGCGAAGTGGGCGGACTCGACCTGTGCACGACAGACCTCGTCAATGCGCGGTCGTTGTTGGAAAAAAATCCAAAGGCGCTAAAGCTGATTGAAACATGTCCTGCTGATCGACCTCTCGCGGTTCAATTATTCGGTTCTGTTCCCGAAGAGATGCGCGACGCTGCCGCTTACCTCGAATCGATTGGCATCTCGTCCGTCGACATCAACATGGGTTGTCCCGTGCGCAAGGTGTGCAAAGTCGGCGGCGGTTCCGCGATGATGACCGAAATGGACAAGACGGCGGCGCTCGTCAAAGGGATGGTCGACGCGGTGAAGATTCCTGTCACCGCAAAAATGCGCCTCGGTTGGGACGATGACAATTTAACTGCGCCTGATCTGGCGCGCGTGTTGGAAGACGCAGGAGTCTCCGCGATTTTTGTTCACGGCCGCACGCGCGAACAAGGATTCGGTGGACGTGTAAATCTCGCTGGCATTCGGGCCGTCGTGAAAGCCGTTAAACACATTCCTGTCATTGGCAACGGCGACGTGACCACACCACAAGCCGCGAAGATGATGTTCAACGATACCGGTTGTGCCGGTGTGAGCATTGGTCGTGGCGCGTTTTATAATCCATGGATTTTCCGGCACGCAGCGCATTACGTCACCACGGGTGAACTGTTGCCCGAACCGAGCTTTGACGAACGCCTGCGCGTCATGTGCCGACATCTGGATTTGATGATCGAAGTGTTCGGCGAGGAGCACGGTTGCCGGATGTTTCGCAAAATCGGCCCGTGGTATTCGAAACGGTTCGGGCCGGCCAACGATTTCAACAAACGAATTGTGCGGCTTACCAACAAGGCCGAGTTCTACGAATTGTTGGACAATTACCGGCAGTGGCGCGCGCAATTTGTTGATGAGAACGGCAACCTGCACGCCCGTTATCAACCCCCGCCAATGGTTGCCTCTTTCATGCAGGAACCCGGCGTGGCCCAGCGCCAATCTATCCCCGTGCCCAAAGGCCCAGTCGAAGTTTGGTGAAGTAACGCGTAACCGCGCGTGTACATAGCAATTCCATGATTTGGAATTGCTGTGAAAACTACTGGCGCCGGAAGGGGCGCTTCCGAAGATTCCCTGCAGCCGAAAAGCTTAGGCTTTGGCTTTGACCGCTGCGACTTTGTTCAACCGAATCGTCAGGCGCGATTTCTTGCGGCTGGCATTCGAAGCGTGGATAACACCGCGCTTGGCTGCTTTGTCCAATGCAGCGGTCAGGGAGCGAAGCGCCTTTGTGGCGTCATCTTTCTTCCCGGCGGTCACGAAAGCCGCGTAGTTCGTTTCCAAAGTGTGCAAGCGCGCTTTTTCGCTGTGATTGCGCGTTTGTTTCCGCGCGCTGTTGCGCATGCGCCGCTCGGCTGATTTCGTATTAGGCATATTTCAAAATTAAAGAACGGTTACGGTAACCAAAGGGTTTGAATTGTCAACGCCGCGTAGCGACCGTCCGATAGGCTCAAAGGAGCTTGCGCGGAGTCGGCAATAGTTTGCGAGGCTCGACCTGCGGCGCAGTGTCCCAATGACCGAACCTGTCGGCTGGCAGCGGCGTGCCTTCCGGGTAAACCAGATAAACGGTTCGGTGCGACATCGACCAGGCGCGTTCGACGTCCGAACGCTTATATATATGGCGCACGTGCTGGCCTTTTTGGAGGTTGGTCGCGGGGTCGTTAATCACGACATCGCCGTTTTCAGCGAACCCGATACAGACGACCACATGGCCATTCCCCGTGGGGTTGCGACCGGGTGCGAGCATATCGTAGGGTGCCGAAATAATCACCGGCAGCCCGGCGACGATCCAATCCTCCAGTTCAGAAATGTCGGTGAAGCGGCTCACGTAGGAGCGCATCCCTTGGAATTTTCCGGCGAACGCGGTGTTGAACGGCCAATTGCCCGTGCCGCCGAAGTTCGGGTCAAAAATGGAGGCAGCGACTTCTGGAACGTCGAGAACCATTTCCGGACGGCTGAGGCGTTCGCTCCAGTGACCGAGCACCATGCTCAACGACGTCGGGCTGCACCAACCTTTTTCCTGCGGATAGGAGTTCTGCGATTTTTCGGGAACCGTCAGAATTTTGCCCCAAGCCGCTTTGTTCGGCGGCAGCGTTGCGACTTTAACAGTGGTGTCCACAAAGGACAGGCCGATCGATTTCAACTCGGGCGCAGGTTGATCTGCAGCATTGTGAATTGTGATGCGCACTTGGATCGCACCCGCTTTTTGGTTCAGCACCAACGTGTCAGATTTAACTTTGCCGTCAGCATCGTTTTGACCGCGAACGGTCGTGCGCTCATGTTTCGCGACGTCTTCGGACCAAATGCCCATCGTGTAGAACTTTGTTTTGTGGCCCGGTTGCAAAGCTTGCACATCGAATTGAATCCACGTTCCCGGCGGCGTGACGGAGTTCCACGAGAGCACGAACTCGTTCCATTCAATGGGCGTCTTGATGATCGGCGACGTGAGGACAGTCGTGCTGGCTGTTGCCATTTTGGAAAAGCCGTCGAAACTCGTGAACGCGACAAACCGTGCCTGTTCCGTTGGACTGCCGCAAAACGCGGAGGTGATTGAAGTGAGCACACACGCCATAACGAAAACAATAGGCCGCAAACGCATGGCGTATTCTAAACGGAAGTCGTGGTGGATGTGCGATACTTTATTTTGCGTTCAGATACGCAATCAGATCCGCCATGCCTTGGTGGTCGAGAGCTTTTTCCAAGCCTTCGGGCATCAGCGACAATCCTGAACTTGTGAGCGACGCGAGGTCGTTCCTCAACACGATTTCCTCCGCGCCACCCGCCGTTTTGATCGTAATGCTGGTGGGAGTTTCTGTGCTGATGACGCCCGTTAATTCACGATCGTTTTTCGTCGTCGCGGTGTAGCTCATATAGCGCGACTCGATCGCCTGGTTCGGGTCAAGAATCGCCACGAGCAACGTCTGGACGGTTTTGTTCCCAAGTGCACCGAGGTCGGGTCCAACGGCATTGCCCTGACCTTTGAAAAAATGGCACGTGGTGCAGTTTTGTTTGAACAAATTAGCGCCTCGGGTGGGGTCGCCTTTCAGCGAAGCGATATTTTGATAGTCTTCAACCAGTTTCTTGCGATTCGGATTCGCGGACGCGAACAGTTTTGTGGCACGCGAAGTCACGCTAGGTTGAACGTGCGTGAGCAGCTTTTGTTGGAATGTAGGCGCGATCTGGCCCGGCGGAATGGCGCCGTTCTCAAGTCGATCCAGCAAAAGCTTCGTCCATTCCAAACGCGAAAAAATCGCGTTCATAACATCGACGCGAGTTTCGGGAACGTATCCTTTCCAACCATCCAACATCGCTTCGCCGCTGAGCGGAACGCGGCTTTTTCGGAGGGTGGCGAGCGCAATTTTCCGCAAGTCCGGAGTGGTCGTGCCGCTCAGGAAGGAACCAAGCACTTTGATGTCGTCATCCTGCGCAGCGACACCGCGACCTAGTAGGCGTAAAGCCGCAAGGCGGCTCGGTTTGTCGGATTTGGAGTCACTGGCGATTGCTCGTGCGCGAACGAACAACGGGTTTAGCTTATCGATCGCTGTTTGCAGGGCGGCAGGTGCCGACACGCGAAATCGTTTTAGGGAAACGTTGCGTCGATCCAGTGCATCGAGAAAACCTGCCAGCGCAGAGATTTGCCACGTTTGAATTTTGCCATTCACCGGAGCAGCGATTTTCACTAGCGCAGTCTCGAACGCTTTGAAGTCTTCCATCGCCGTGGCGAGCCCGACGAGTTGCTCGACGATATTGCCAGCCGGTTTCGGCGTCTCTAAAACAGTCGCAAGCATTTCGCCGACGTGATTGGTCGCCGAACTCATTACGGCAATTTGCATCGGCTCGGAGCTCGCGTTGCGCATCGCAATTTTCGCAAGAGCTTCTCCGGCGCGCGGATCGTTAGAATAGCCAAGCGCGAACGCAGCTTGATAACGGACGCGAATGCTTGGATCAGTTGCCAAGGTCAGCAGCGTCGTTTCCAATTCCTTGTTGGCTTCACTCGTATTCACGCTGAGGAACGTTTCTGACAAATGCACCGCGTGTTCGCGCACGGGGGCGTGAGTATCTTTTAGTGCAGCCGTGACGATGACGGGGCTCAGAGCGTGGAGCGCGTGCAGTGTGTAGAGCATGTGGATGCGACCTCGCGTGCGGGCTTTGCCAGGCTGTTGCGTGACACCTTTCCAAAATTCTGCCTGCTGACTTTCGATGAACTGCCGTTCAATGAACTGCACCACGTTTGTATTGCCGCGCTCAGTCAACAACCGTTGCGCCGTGTCGCGCTGCCAGCCGTTCAGCGATTCCAACTCCTGACACAATTCTGCATCGTTCATCTTGGCCATGTTCGGAATTGGACGGAGCTTTGTCTTTGCTGGATAAACACGATAGATGCGGCCTCGGTCGGCGCCGGCGCGAAAGTTGTATTGCTTTTGAATCTCGGCGGGAATCCATTCTGGATGTTCGATAACCAGCCGATACATGTCCGCGACATAAAGCGCGCCGTCGGGACCGGTTTTCATTTGCGTTGGACGAAACCAGTTGTCCCGCGAACTCAAAAACTCGCGATGCAGTTCAGTTTTGGCGCGGTGGCTTTTGAACGTGATGCCGTCGGCTTCCAGTTCCTCGCGGTGAACAAGATTGTGAACCGGTTCACTGATGAAAACGCTGTGCGCGAATTCCGGTCCGAAAAGTTCGTCACGATACGGCGTCGCGCTGTTGCCAGAGGTGAGATGGTTCGCGCCGTTCGGATCATTGAAGCGTTGCAGCGTCTTGCTCGTCGGATAAACGCGCGTGCCGTTGGTGTATTGTGCGAGCAGTTGATACGTGTGACTGACGGACAGATGCGGATTGCGCGATAGATATTCGATCGGCAAAAAATAATGCCAGAGCATGGTGGTGTTGTTGTTGCCGAACCAATTGCCAAAATCATCGCGATGCCGACCGAATTGCGTTTGGCCGGCTTGTGTTTCGAATTGGCCACTGTCGGGATCGAAACGAAAGTCGCGACCGTTGATATCCACGCCGCGCGGCAACTCACTTGCTGACTTTTGCAACGTCTTCACAGCGCTGATTGAGCCGCCGCTGTCGCCGTTGGCGCCGTAAAGCCAGCCGTCCAGGCCGTAATCAAAACCGTTGGCGCGATGTTGTTGATTCCCTTCGTTGAAGCCAGTGAACAACGTTTTGCGCACGTCCGCTTTGCCGTCACCATCGCTGTCTTCGGCATAAAAAATCTCCGGCGCGGCACTGATGATCACGCCGTTGCGCCACGGATAAATTCCGTTGGGAAAATTGATCCCTTTTAGGAACACCGTAGACTTGTCGTAAACACCATCGCTGTTTGTGTCTTCAAGGAATCGGATGATGCCGCCGGGCTTTCCTTTGCCATCAATGCCGAGCGGATAATCGCCCATTTCGACGACCCAAAGTTTTCCATCCGCGCCCCATTCGAATGCGACGGGGCTTTTCACAAACGGTTCGTTCGCGACCAGCTCGACCTTGAACCCAGGTGCGGCGGTCATGCTCGCCAACGACGCTTTTGGTGATTTCGGTTTTGGTTGGCCGAAAGCAATCAGGTCGTGAAACGAATAATGGCTGACGACCTGATGCAGGTTGGCAGTATCACGAATCGGTTCGACCGGAGTGTCTTCGTTTTGAATCCACATCTGACCGTATTTGAACCAGACGCCGTTGTTCTGGCCGTTGCGCATGATTGGCGGCAGTTCATCGGAACGAATTGCGGGTTTAGCTGCGACGGTTGCGTTGGTCGATGGCACTGCGGTTCGACGCGCTTGCACAATTTCACGTGTCCATCCGACGTCGAATCCAAGCGGATCTTTGTTGGGAAAAAATGTGTAAATCGCGAACGACTTTTCGTTGGACAAAACGATGTCGTCGTAGCCGTCACCGTTGAGGTCAACGAAACGCAGGCCTGCGTCGCGTGAGTTGGCGTCGGCAACAGTGACGCCGGGTGGCAACGCGAACTTGCCGGGCACCCATTGTTTCTGTTCTGGCGACCACGAAAAGATCGCGTTGTCCTTCGGGTTGCTGACGATGAAAGAGCAGCGGCCGCTGTTGTCTACGTCACGCAGACGCACGCCACGGCCCATTCCCTCTTTGCCGGTATAAACAAGTTCATTACTGATGCTCAATCCGGTGAGCAAAGAATCGTTTTGCACCCAAGCCTTGCCATCGAAGTCCCATCCGCCTTTAGACTTTTCGTTTCGCACGATGACCGAGGCAAAGCCGTTCGGTTGAATGACGCCGAATCGAACGGTCATATCGCGGTTGTTACCCAGTGGATCCTTCGCGATGAGCGGGACAGGGAACGTCGTTTCGTTCCACTTATGTTGAGCGTCATCCCAGATGCGAGTCAGTCGTCGGCGTTCGTCGGCGATTACAACGTCCATAAAACCGTCCTTGTTTAGGTCGACGATTCGGACTCCGCTCTTTTGCCCGTTCGCCGCGCGCAACGGGTGATCAGCGAGCAGGTTGTGGTTCAAGCGTTGCAGCGCTTCGCGGAAGTTGAGGAACTT
>JAQGOW010000629.1 GCA_028293405.1 Verrucomicrobiales bacterium | reverse complement strand
AGCCCCAAGACCAGCCGATTGAAATCGCGGTGTAGAACGTGTGATGAATTTCGTTATGCGCGACGTGATTGCCGGCGGTGTGGAACAACATCAACCCAACGGCTGGCGGATAAACGATGCCGATGTTGTGAATGGAATTGTCAGTGATCTCAAAGTGGCCCGACGGGGTTACGAATGACCGCTTGCGATCCGTCTCACCAAGCCGAACTCCGCCCGCGCCAAGATCGTGCATGACATTGCCGACGATGCGATTGCTCTGACAACCGTTTCCGAAATCCAGCGCGTATTTCCCCAATCGCACAAACTCGCAGTTCTCAATCGCACAGTTGTTGGCAAACTCACCATGCACCGTCCCGCGGATATAAACGGCAGCCTGAACATCACAGTAACCGTTTGTTTCAAGACGCCAATCAGCGTCGGCAAACGTCAGTCCGCGAAACGCGATATCATGCACGGGCGCGTTGGTTCCTTTGAGCAACACCAACTCCGACAGGTGCGGCACGGTGACCGGCAATTTCGTCAAATCCTCGCCAGCTTCCGGCCAATAAAAAACTTCGCCCGCTTTCGCGTCGAAAAACCATTCGCCAGGTTTATCCAAAGCATCTCGCGCGTTCTCGATGTAATATCGGCCATTGTCTTCTTTGTTTTCCGTAATGGCCTGCCCGCCAAACGTAATCACATGCGAATTGGTTTCGACCGCCACAATCCGATTCCGACTCCCCGCCCACAACTGATGCGCCACCAGCTCCACTTCACCGGACGTCGCCCATTCGGGTTTGATGTCGTTGCCCGCGTATTTCACCTTGTTACTTTCATTGCCAACCATGCTGCCGACGAGGTGAAAAAATCCGTCATTCGGAGTTCGCGCTCGCTGCTTGCGATGATTATTCACGAACAACTCACGAAAATTCCACTGCCTCAGTTTCTCGTCCGTGACGTGCGCGTGCCACAAATTCGTGCTCCCTTCGACCCGCGCCCAACCGCTAACCAAACTTTGGCCACTCACCACCGGATTTTCTTTTTTATACGGTGAAATGCTCAATCCAGAATCTTGCGCTCTAAGCACGAGAGGTTCGTTCAATACGTGGACACCATCGCGCAAAAAAATTTCGACGCGATCCTGTTTCCGTTCAGCACGTGCGCGAACGATCGCTTCCTGCAAAGTCGCCAACGGACCATCATTCTTGCGCGGTGTGGCGTAGTGTCCCGACCACGCATCGTTCCCATTCGTCGCAACGTAAAACGTTTTCGCAGCCGACGCTCGCATCGCGAAAATGCAAACGACAAGGCAAATGGCTACGAGCACGATTTTACGTGACATGATGATTAGATGTTCCAGCGGCCGTTTTCTTCGGAATATTTGCGCAAATCACGCTTTGAATCCCCACGCCTTCTGCAGGTTCAGAAGCCGTCCAAAACTTTCCTTCGGGGTAAAATCCTTGTGCAACAACCCGCCGTTCGGCCAGAAATGCCCACCGTAATCCGCAATGTCCCAATAACCAACCGCCTCAAACTCCGGCTTGCTGTAACAAATCGTGTAAATCGATTCCAACCAGTCCGCCTGCATTGTCTCCGTCCACGGTCCGTGCCAACCGGGAACAACTTCCTTTGGTCGCATGCTCGTCGCGTCGATACCCGGTGCGGAGTTGCAGGAAATTTCGCTGATATGGAGCGGTTTGTTGAATGATTTGAACCGTTCGAGCATGCGTTCGATCTCAAAGATATCATTGCGCGGGTAATAAAGTTGCAGCCCGATCGCTTCGAATTCACCACCGCCGGAGACACAATCTTTGAGGTAGCGATATGGCGACCAACGGCGGGAACCATCCTCGTTCGATCGCGCGCCGTATTCGGCCCACAAACAACAATTATTGATCTGCCGTTTTACCTTCGCCGAACCTTCACGGGCGGAACGCAGGACTTCGCGCGTGATTTCCACAATCTGTTTGTGCGAGAGGCGGAACAAATTGGCTTTATCATGCGCTTCGTTGATGACTTCAACATAAGGCAGACGTCCGTCGTACCGCTGCATGGTTTGGCGGACGACGCGTTTGTATTCCGGCAAAACTTTCTCGAATGGCCACGAGCGAATCCATTCGGGCGTCGCACCGCGAGTCATGTAGCAATAACCAAAACCTTTTGGCGTAATCTTGTGTTGTTCGCACCAGTTGAGCGACTGATCAAAACGGGTGTAATCGATGCGTTGCGAGACTGGTTCTTCGTTCTTCCAAGTATACCAACTCGTCACCGCGAAATTGAATAATTCGAGAAAACGCTTTTCGTATTCGCCGCCGCGTTGCCACCCGTAACCTGGTGCGCCAAATAAAAAATTCCGACGTGGTTCCGGCATTCGTGAAATACGCGCGCGCGCCGACAACAACGAAAGGCGTTCACCAGCATGCAATCCATGCGCCAACGCTTGGTTGGCCGCTGCAATCTGCGCGGGCCCAGACTTATTGGGAATCGGCCGCGCCGCCCCTTCGAGGTGTTTTTCGACGTCAGGATCAGTCGCGATCCCGTGTTTTACTTGTGCATAATATTCGCGAACACGACGCAATCGCGTCTTCGCCGCTTCAACAACGAATTCAACATTGGCCGGTTTCGTGTAGCCCTTGCCGTCATTGTCCGCATAACAATAGACCTCGCCAAAACCGGGAACACTGATTTGGCAACTCAACTGAATCGGCTCCTTCGCGAGCTCAATGCGCGCACGCCCTTCCGCTTCGTGAAGTTTTTGCGGCAAAGGATCGTTCGACAAATCGCGTGCGTGCAAACGCTTGGCCCGCTCGCGGTCGAGCGGCTTGCCATCGGCTTCGTGCAACAAAACGCGAATCGTCGATGGCTCGCTCGTGGAAATACTTTGGCCACCGGCCGCAGGCACACACGACACCGCAGCTGCTGCCGCCGCTTGCGCAAGGAATTGCCGGCGCGAAGTAACACTCGAAAACTTCATCGCCGAAACGATATGACGCGCCAACCGCTGCAGCAATCGCTCTTTGCAATTTGCTACATCGCTGCCAAAGCACGTCCTTGCGGCCCGCGACGGTTGTGGAAAACTGACTCAATGATGGCGAGACGAATAGTGATTGCGTTGGCAATATTGTGCTGCATTGGCGCTGACGCAGCCGTTCCGCAGAAACACGACATCTCCTTCGCTAACGAAGTGAAGCACGCCATCGACAAAGGCCTCGATTGCCTCACCGCAAATCAAAAAACAAACGGCTGCTGGTCAACGCCCGATCACCCCGCCGTCACCGCGCTCGCGCTGGAAGCTTACATGGGCGAACCGACTGCCCGATTCCAACGCAGCCCGACTCCAGCCATTCGCAACGGCTATAAATTCATCCTCTCCAACGTCAAACCCGACGGCGCCATCTACGCGCGCGAATTGGAAAATTACAACACCTCCATTTGCATGATGGCCCTCGTCACTGCAAAAGACGCCCGATACAACGACGTCCTCCGCCGCGCGCGCGCCTGGCTCAACGGCCAGCAAATCGACCTGAACACAAAAGGCAAAATCGATTCCCCTTACGACGGCGGCGTCGGTTACGGAGACAAGCACGACCACTCCGACATGAACAACACGCTCACCGCGTTGGAAGCGCTGTATTACACAAAACATCTCGACCACGACAAACCCAATTCCACCAACGACCTCAACTGGCCCGCCGTAATCCATTTCGTTCAGAGTTGCCAAAACCTCCCTGCCTACAACAAAGAGCCGTGGGTTTCCGACGCGGCAAAAGACAAAGGCGGTTTCGTCTACACACCCGGCGAAAGCAAAGCCGGCTCCGAAACAAACGCCGATGGCCGCGTCGCTTTGCGCTCCTATGGTTCCATCAGTTACGCCGGCCTGCTCAGTTATATATATGCAGACCTCAAGCAGGACGACCCGCGCGTCGCCGCCGTCATGGATTGGCTGAAGAATAACTGGACCGTCGACGAAAATCCCGCGATGGGCCAACAAGGTCTCTACTACTATCTCCATCTCATGACCAAAGGCCTGACCATTTGCAACGTCGACGAACTTACTCTCGCCAACGGCAAAACCGTCAACTGGCGCAAAGCCGTCGCGACAAAACTCATTGATCTTCAAAAAGCCGACGGCTCCTGGCAAAACGACGCCGGTCGTTGGTGGGAGAAAGATCCCGCGCTCGTCACCGCCTATTCTGTAATCACGCTCGAGATGATCTATCGGGGATTGTAAATAAAAGCGGACACTTGCCAATCGCAAGCGCCTCTGTCCAAATTCGGCCATGCGCAAAGTGAACCTGCGAGATGTCCCGAACGAAACATGGTCCTCGCCTAAAGGAAAATTCAACGGCAGCGGCAAGGAAGTTTCAATTGCGCTCGGACGCAAACCGTTGTCCACCGACCTGAACGAACGCCATCCGTTCGACGTCGAAATCGCGCGCATCGCTCCCGGTCACACGCCCTGTCCTTATCATTCGCACAGCGCACAATGGGAATTTTACCAGGTGATTTCCGGCAAAGGCACCGTGCGCCACAAAGACGGCACCGACGCAATCGAAGCCGGTGACGCATTTATCTTCGGTCCGGGCGAACCACACCAATTGTGCAACAACGGCACTGAAGATCTCGTGTTATTTGTCGTCGCCGACAATCCCGTCGGCGAATCGTGTTACTATCCTGATAGCAACAAATGGCTCGTCCGTTCGCCGGAACGCCAACTCATCCGCTCGGAGAAAATTGATTACTTCGATGGCGAAGAATAGTCGTTAACCGTTTCGGTTAGTCACACGAAAAAGCCACCGCATTGCTGCGGTGGCTTCTCCGTTAGTGCAGTAGAGTTAAAGCAAAATTACTTCGTGTCTTCGCCCGATGGCTTTTGCGCCTTCGGTTGGCGAATTCCGCGTTGTTGGCCCTGGCGATCAACCATGCCTTTTAATTGGTTGAGCGAATCCAGGTCTGACTGTTCCTGTTCAGTCAAAGCGGTGCCGCCGCTCTTTTTCTTTTCCAGGTCACCGACGCGAGTATCGATCACTTCTTTGACTTTCGCGCGACGTTCCGCCGGTGGTAGATCCTTAATGTCATCAGGCTTCAAACCAGCGCGTTCCAGGACGGCTTTGTTTTTTTCAAAATTGCCACGATTCGCCTGGATTTTCTTGGCTGCTTCCGGATGCTCCTTAGCCCATTCCTTGCGCTCTTCCGGAGTCATATTGCGCAACTTTTCGCGCAACTCAGCATTAGGTTTATCCGTAGGTTTGGTGTCGGTCGCGTCGTCCGCGAACAAAGCAGCGGGAGAACTCAAGAGGAGAAGACCGGTTACAACGGCCATCAAATTAAACTTTTTCATATGTTTCCTTAACCGGTTCAACCACCGGTAAAAGAACAGACGAATGCCTAACAAAGAAAGTTACGTTTGATAATACGGTGGACGGGTCGAGAACTTAATCCCGCTTAATGCCCAGCGCCTGTTCGAATTGCGAAGAAAAATTCTGCATCTCCGCGATAATCTTATTCGGCTGCTCTGAAATAGTGTTCAGCATCTTATCGCGGCTATCTGGTTTAAAACGAATTAGTTCCAACGCCGCTACTACGAGCGAGAGCTGGTTATTAATCTCATGCCGCATGTGTGAGAGCTTCTGGTTAAGCTCCTCGATCTGCCCAGGGGTTAGAGTTGTCGGCGTTTGTGGAATCTGCATCAGGTGCTGTTACGATAGCGGCGAACCGACAGTCGGCGCAAGGCATTTAGGTCGGAAACAATCGAGTTACCGTCCAGGCGTTTTGCACGTTGACACCTGCGCTACATGCACTTACCCTGCCCCCTCGCGAAATGCCCAGCCGTGGTGGCTCGGCATAAACTTCAGAGAGGAAGTGAATTTTTTTGACCGAGATCAGACTTAAAAAAGGCGAACCTGTCGACAGAGCGCTCCGACGCTTGAAAAAGAAAGTCGACCGCGAAGGCACTCTCCAAGCGGTGCGGACTCATCGCACCTTCGAGAAGCCCAGCGAAAGGAAACGCCGCAAAATGAAAGCGGCTCGCTTCTCCGCCATGCTCAGCGCACGCTACGCTGACCTGTAATTTGGGAAC
>JAQGOW010000628.1 GCA_028293405.1 Verrucomicrobiales bacterium | reverse complement strand
ATTCCCAACATTTTCAAGCCATACAATAAATCTTTCCGTGGGAATAAACACGGCCCCCGGTCGGTCTGTTTTTTGGGAGCGCGGAATTTATGCCGCCTTCCGGTCCTTTGTCATGCTCTCTGCTTATGAAAACAAAAACTCAATTCGTCAGTTGGGTCGCCGATGAATTCGCTGTCGAAATTAGTTTTTCGCGACCGGGAATAAAAAAGCTCCGTCCGCAGTCTGGAAAGAAAAGGAAAGAATCAACTACTCACAACAATTCAAAAAATTATGAAAAACAAACTAAAGACTGTCCGCGAAGTTCGACACCTATCAGCCTCCGGAGAGCATATCCACGAAGACCACGCGCACGATGGAGTTGACCGCCGAGGGTTTCTCAAGTGCATGGCGTGGGCTGGCACAGGAGTATTGTGGACGGTCAGCGGCGGTGTCCTCGGCTCAAAAATTTTAAGCGGTAGCGCCGCGGCTGCAGAACGTTCGCCGACGATGGGCGATTTCAATTTTGTCCAGATCAGCGACAGCCATATCGGATTCAACAAACCAGCTAACACGGACGTCGTGGGTACGCTTAAGCAGGCGATCGCGAAGGTCAACCTGCTTCCCACGGCGCCCGACTTTATTTTGCACACGGGTGACCTTACCCATTTATCCGACCCCTCGGAATTCGATACGTTGGATCAATTGATGAAATCAACGAAAGCCGGCCACGTCTTCTACGTGCCTGGCGAGCACGACGTCATTAGCGACAACGGAAAGGAATTTCGTGCGCGCTACGGCAAAGGGTCCAAAGGCAACGGTTGGTTCAGCTTCGACCAGCGCGGCGTGCATTTCATTGGTTTGGTGAACGTGATGAATATCGCGGAAGGTGCATTGGGAATGCTTGGCGAGGAGCAGTTGGCGTGGCTGAAGGATGATGTCAGCGCTCTGTCGAGCAGCACCCCAATCGTGGTGTTCGCGCACGTGCCGTTGTGGTCGATATATCCTCAATGGGGTTGGGGCACTCAGGACGCGGAGCGCGCGCTTGGCATGTTGAAGCGGTTCGGCTCTGTCACCGTGCTGAACGGACATATTCACCAGACGCTCAAAAAGGTTGAAGGAAACGTCACGTTTCATACCGCGACTTCGACCGCATTCCCACAACCCGCTCCTGGCAAGGCGCCGAAACCAGGCCCGATGAAAGTTGCGCCGGAAATTCTTCCCACCGTTTTGGGGATCACCGAAGTGAGCTACGTCGAGAACGCGCACACCCTGGCTGTGGTGGATGCGAAGCTTGGTTGAAACTGGAGGCACAATGAACCAGATATTTTGGGCACGTATGCATGGCGGCGCGACGCACTTTCCGATTGCAGCGCTGAGCGTTTCCGTTGTCTTCGACTACGCGGGATTTTGGTGGCGAGATGAGGCGCGACGACGCGAGTTCACTGCGCTTGGACTTTACACGTTGCTGATTGCCGCTGCGGCATCACCGGTGGCGGTGTTTTCCGGGATGATGCTCAGCAAAGGCGTGCTTCTTGGTTCGGGCGCGCTCGCGCTGCATCACTACTTTATCTGGCCGGCTTTTGGGTTATTGATCGGGTTGGCTGTCTGGCGATTAGTTGTGCGGGAGCGCGCGTCTCGCCGGGCGCGTGGCTATTATCTCGCTGTCGCGTCACTCGCGTTGGTTACCACTATGGCCGCTGGTTTTTGGGGCGGCGAAATGTTGATCGGCAAGTAAGCCATGAAAACATCACGCGAATTCAAAGGGATGATGCTCGGTGTTTGTTCGGGCGTTGCCGCGGTCAGTCTGGCGTTCGCCGCTGGAGAAATAATTCAGCCAAAGGTCACTCTCGTGCTCGACACATCCAGCGCCCTTGCAATTCCAGCCAACGGCACGCAGGAGCGCAAAGGATACGAATTGTTTCTCCGCAACTGCGCGCACTGCCACGGTGACGACGCTCGTGGTGATGAAGGTCCCGATTTGCACGCCGTGGCAAAATCTGATGCGCGCATCGCATCTCTGATCAAAAATGGAGTCAAAGGTGAAATGCCGAAATTTGGATCAAAGCTCGATGACGAAGACGTAAAGAGCCTGGCCGTCTTCCTGCGGTCACTTAAGTGATAATCGTGAATAAAAGCGAACGTGCGCCGAGCGCCCGTGGAATTTACTTCCAGAATAACTGCTCGTTGAGATATCCGGCCTGCTTGAGGTTGTTCAACATGCGCAAGCGAATCAGGCGCGATTCGCGGAAGTTTAGATCGTTAAAGTGGATGGCTTCGAGACCTTCCTTCAACTCGCGAACGGTTGCGGTTAGGTCGTATGCCGGTTGATGCTTCGGCGCGAGTTTGCGGTACAGGGAGAAATCGACGCGGTAAGAGCGTTTGTCGGGCGCGGCGTCTTTGTTGATCGAAACGTCCACACCCGGCATTTGCTTTTGAACCGCCACGGCCAAGTCTTTAACCTGATAATTCCAATCGTCGCTGCCGACGTTGACTACCAGGTACGCACCGCCGTTGTCGGCGTTACGCGTTGCGGCCCATTCCATGGAGCGCGCCATGTCTTTAGTGTTGATAAGCGGACGCCAAGGGGTGCCGTCGCTGAGAATGGTGATCTTTTTTGCCGCAATGGCGCTGGCGACGAAATCGTTCAGCACCAAGTCGAGACGCAAGCGCGGGCTCATGCCGCATGCGGTGGAAAATCGCAGGCAGGAAACGACAAAGTTGTTGTCCGCCAAGGGTTGTAAATCTTTTTCGGTGGCGACTTTCGAGCGCGCGTAAGCGGTGAGCGGATTCAACTCGGACGATTCAACGCGAGCGCGGTCGTCGGCGAAACCGTAGACGCTGCAGCTCGACGCAAACACAAACGCCTTCGCGCCGGCTTGTTTCGCTTTCTTCGCGATGGCGACGCTGGCTTCGTGATTCACCTGCATGGTGACATCTTCGTAGGCCTTGCCCATCGGGTCATTCGAGATAGCGGCGAGGTGGATGACAGCGTCGACACCCTTCAAAATCTCGATCGGCAAATTGCGAACATCGCCAAAATATTGCTGATCGAGTTGGCTCTCGGGAAAGCGCAGGGGAGTGGTGAGGGCGTCAGCGAAGAAAGCGCTATCGTAACCAATCAGCGTCGCGTCGGGATGCGATTTGCGAAAGTGTGCGACGACGTTCGGCCCGATGTAACCCATGTTGCCAGTGATTAGGATTTTCATGAAAAATTTTGAGTGGTGAGTATGCGCGGCCTAAAATGTAAGTTCAACGAAATCTCCAGCCTGCATTGTGCTGACCGCGCCGGCAATTTTGTTAGAGTGTTGGCTTAATACTCTCCAGTCGTTTGTTGGCAACACGAGAATCGCCAATCTGCGACTTGTTACGTTTTGCTGGTATCTGAGATTTTTGTCAGTGGTGACAAAAACGTCGAATGCGGATTCAGCCTG
>JAQGOW010000593.1 GCA_028293405.1 Verrucomicrobiales bacterium | reverse complement strand
ATCAGGCCGATCGCGGAGTGGGAATTATACGTTGAAAACCAATGGGTCGGTCGTCCGCCGGTAAGAGCCACAACCGGCAACATGATGAGCGCGGTAGATGCGAACATAATGGCGGTGGCTGGCGCGCTGCGGTTGTTCGAGAATTTCGCACGATCCAGCCAGAGGATCTGACCGGTGAAAAAGAGTGATGCCAGGATTGATTCGGCTTCACCGCGTCCGAGCGTGAGTTGGCTCCAATTAAAATTAGCGAGCAAGGCGACGCCACTCATGACCATGGCGCAACTCAACACCACGATTTTCGATGGCCAGGCCCGTTTGCGGATGGCGACGTAAATTGGGATAAAAATGCAATAACACTGCGTCAGGAATGCGGACGTGGAAGCGGTGGTGTGCAAAACGCCGTCCATCTGGAACACGATGCCAAAGCCGCCGAACAAGCCAAGTCCGAGGCCTTGGTTGAGTTCCAGTCGAGTCATGTTGCGAAGACTGCGCGCGCTGCAAATGCCGAGCACCACTGCCGCGACCCCAAAACGCAGCAACAACGACATCGAGGAAATGAACCAGGTGCTGGTGTTCGGATCAATCTGGCGCTGGCAATCGCTTAGCGCTTTCATCGCCACAAAACTGGCGCCCCAAAAAGCTGTCGCGAAAAATAACATCGCAACCGCCTTTGCAGATTTTTCCGACTTCGCCACAAACATCGGCCAATGGTAGCACAGAATCCCAAACCTACAAATGGCGGCGCCGCTTTTTCCAGTGACCCCAATGATTTGGATTACCGGCTGTGCTTTGGCAGCGCCACTGTAAGCTGGAGAAACCGTTTCAACACTTCGGTGACGGCTTCAGAACGTTGCAGCAACTCGGGCAAGGTGCAGCCTGTTAATTGGTGTTCGATATATTCAGGGCTGCGTCGGGCAGTCGGTGTGCGTGGTGGGTCGCGTGTGACTTGAAAATCCGTGAATTCGTTGCTTTTCATGGTTCAACTAACCACCGGTCGAGACCTGGCGCTTGACGGAATTTGTGAAAGCCTGCACCGCATTTGTTCAGGGTGATGCGGGTGCAGCAACAAGGCGCGTTCTTTCAAACGCGCCGAGGTCGTTGCCTAAGTTTCCGGCAGCTCAGTGGGAATGAGCATGGGTAAGAGCCGGGTTTGCAGCCACCTCCCTGTGAGATTTTTTGGACGCGGGTCGCGATGGTTTGGCGACCGCGAGTTGTTGGTCAAACAGATCAGACTCTTTCTGAAGCACGGTTGTGATCAGATAGAGGCCGAAGAAAATTCCAGCGAAAGGACGCCCCAGATCGAAATACATCGACTCGCCTCCCGAAAAACCGAGAACTGCGGAAACCGCAGTTAAAATCAGGAAAATATGTTTTGCTCGCACGTCATCAATTTGAGGCTTATCGCTGGATCGTGCTTGCCGTTTTTTGGCGAAGACTTTTCCGAAATTGCCGAGACGTGAAATCGATTACTTGTGGCCCATCAATCGAACTATTTTGAAGTCAACGGCGTTCGCATTGGTGGCGAGAACCTGTATTTTCGCGGCCTCTTTGGGTTGGATTTCAGCGGCGCTGTTCGTTACCCAACCCACTGGTTTGCCGGATCTGTCCAGAACGGCGAGTTGCGTGAAAGGCGCAACGGCGCGCGTGCCGACATTCGTTACGAAAAATGTTCCCGATAGACCATCGATTTTGCCGAACAGCGTGATCGGCGATGGCTTTAAATTAGGTTCGATCGCCGGGACTGCCGCAGCCGGTGGGGGCGCGACAGGCGGGTGGGCGGGCGCGGGAGGAGCTGGTTTGGCCAAATTCGGTGGCGGCCCGGGCGGGATGACGCCTTGTTTGGTCAACGGTTGTAAGGCTCGGCGCGCTGTAACTTGCGCGGATGCTGAGATCGCCAGCGCTAGCAAAAGGCTGAAAAGGATGCGGACCTTCATAATGTCTTATATTCATCGGCAATATGCCTTCTGACAAGCAGGCAGAGATTGACAAAATGGTGTTTCCCCGCAAAATTGGTCGTTCTTGGTTGCCTCGGTAGCTCAGTTGGTAGAGCAGTTGACTCTTAATCAATTGGTCCACGGTTCGAGTCCGTGCCGGGGCACCATTTTTTCTTTTCATCCCGTTTTTGACCTCCTGCGGTGGTTGTGTAAGTTCGCACATGGCTGAAAACAAACTGCCGACCTTACTTGACCCTGTCCGAATCGGTGCGTGGAACCTTCCCAATCGCATCCTGATGGCGCCGCTCACGCGCTCGCGCAGTGGGCCACAGCGCATTCCTAATGATTTGATGCGGGAGTATTACGTCCAACGCGCGTCGGCGGGGATGATTTTTTCGGAGGCTACTTCGGTGCAACCGATGGGTGTTGGTTATGCGGAAACGCCGGGGATTTGGTCGGATGATATGGTGGCGGGTTGGAAGAGTATCACGAATGCGGTGCATGCCGCGGGCGGCCGGATGTTGCTGCAGCTTTGGCATGTCGGGCGTATTTCGCATCCTATGTTTTTGGATGGCGCGTTGCCGATTGCGCCGAGTGCCATCGCGCCAAGGGGTCACGTCAGTCATGTGCGGCCTTTGACTCCATTCCCGACTCCGCGTGCAATCGAGTTGGAGGAGATTCCGGAGCTCATTCAGGCTTACAAACACGCCGCGCAAAACGCGCGGCGGGCTGGGTTTGACGGCGTGGAGATTCATGGGGCGAACGGATTTTT
>JAQGOW010000551.1 GCA_028293405.1 Verrucomicrobiales bacterium | reverse complement strand
TGCTTATCCCATTTCTTTTGCGTTTCTTTGTCGATAAATCCACGCAAACGCGCCCAATAACCACTGACCGGAACGGGAAAATCGGTTCCGAAAACAATGCGTGAGGCGACTGGTTCTTTAATGCATTCAGGAACATGTTTGCCGCGAAGAGGGACGTTCATGGCGCTGTTGTCGCCGTAAAGGTTTGGATGTTCCTTCATCATTTCGACGAGCGCCGGAAAGTAATCGGGATCGGTCAGACCGCTTTTCGTCGCGCAATGCGCAGCAATGACGGTGACGCCGCATTCGAGCGGTAAACGCAAGATGCGCGGGTCGGAATATTTTTTGTTGATGACACGCACAGTGTGTTCGCCACCGGTATGGGCAAGCAGCGGCAGTCGGTGGTGCGCCATGCGATTCCAAAACTTTTTATAACGCAGATTATTGCAGTCGATGTTGTGGCAGTTGGGCAGGCATTTCATCATCACCGCTCCGGCCTCGACAGAACGGTCGAGTTCGTCGATGGCGTCTTTGCGGGCGGGGTGAATTGAAACGGCAGGAAGAAATTCTTTATGCTCGCGCGCAAGTTTCAGGACGTAATCGTTCGGAACGTAAAAGCTCCCTGCTCCTTCCATCACGGTGCCGTCGTCGTTGTAAACGTTTTCCTGCGCGAGGATCACGGCCGACCCGATCGAGGAACTTCGCAGCATTTGCAAAACGTTCTCGACGTAAACAGAGTCGAAGTCGGGCGCTTTTAGCCCGGCGCTCAATCCGATGTGTTTGAGCATGAAACCGGCAAGCACACGATGTGGGCCACTGACGTTGACCCAACATCCTGAGCCGGACAGTCCATTGCCCACGATGTGGAGATGCATGTCGATGGGCTTTTGTTGGGCGGCACTGTCCATCCTTGTTTGTTGCGCAATGTCGAAGATTTAACAAGCGTCGTGTTTAGGCGCTGACTTGAAAGATCAACCGGCTGTGGAAGCTTTAGCGGTCGTTCGAGCGAATTGATGAGCGTCAATGGCGGTGCATCTTTTCGTTGACGCAAGTCGCACCGCCGTTAACATCGCATTCGATTTTTTGATTTAGAAAAAAACATCTATGGCAACCAAAGTAGCAATCAATGGATTCGGACGCATCGGTCGTCTGGTCTTCCGCGCCCTGTCTGAAAAAGGCCTCATCGGCAAAGATATCGAAGTCGTCGCAGTCGGCGACGTCGTTCCCGCGGACAACCTCGCATATCTCCTCAAATACGACTCCACCCAGGGCCGTTTTCAAGGTGGCGAAGTTTCCTCGAAGAAATCCGCGCCCGACAAACTCGAAGACGATGTCCTCGTCGTCAACGGCAAGGAAATCAAAGTCGTTAGCGCCAAGACGCCCGCTGAATTGCCATGGAAACAACTCGGCGTTGAACTGGTGATCGAATCGACCGGTTTGGTCACCGAAGCCGAAAAAGCCAAAGGCCACATCACCGCTGGCGCAAAGAAAGTCATCAGTTCCGCTCCCGCCAAAGGTGAAGACGTCACCGTGGTGATGGGCGTGAACAACGACAAATACGATCCCGCCAAGCACAATATTATTTCGAACGCTTCCTGCACAACCAACTGCCTTGCACCGGTAGTGCATGTGTTGCTCAAGGAAGGTTTCGGCATCGAAGAAGGTTTGATGACGACCATTCACGCTTACACAGCAACGCAAAAGACGGTCGACGGCCCAAGCAAGAAAGATTGGAAAGGCGGACGTTCTGCAGCGATCAACATCATTCCGTCCAGCACCGGCGCTGCCAAAGCAGTCGCGTTGGTCTGCCCTGAAGTGAAAGGCAAGTTGACCGGCATGGCCTTCCGCGTCCCAACCCCGACCGTTTCCTGCGTGGACTTGACTGTCAGGACAACAAGAGACACGAGCTACGCTGAAATCGCCGCAGCGATGAAGAAGGCTAGCGAAACCTATCTCAAGGGCATTCTCGAGTACACGGAAGACGAAGTCGTCAGCAGTGACTTCATTCATTCCTCATCCTCGTCGATCTTCGACAAAGGCTCGGGCATTGAATTGAACAAGCGCTTTTTCAAACTGGTGAGCTGGTATGACAACGAATGGGGCTATAGCTGCCGCGTGGCCGACCTCGTTCGTTACATTTTGAGCAAAGGACTGTAATTGCGAATCATCGGCGGCAGTGCGGCTGGAACGATTCTGAAAGTCCCAAAAGGCTTCGACGTCCGCCCCACGCCTGACCTGGTTCGACAAGCAATCTTCAACAGCCTCGGCGACCGTGTCGTCGGGGCTGTTGTGCTTGAAGTGTTCGCCGGCACTGGAGCGCTGAGTCTGGAATGTTTGAGCCGGGGCGCGACGCACGCCACGTGCATCGAAAAGTCGAGTCGTCACGCACAGTTCATCGAACAGAACATCGCAGGCGCTCGCCTCGACCGGCACCTGGTAGATGTCCGTGTGCAGGATGCATTTGTAGCGATGGCGCAACTCGGTTCCAAAGGCGAGAAATTCGATCTGATTCTCGCCGATCCGCCTTATGGCGAAAAGAACGTCGGCAAACGTTCAGAGTCGTTTGCTCAAAAAATGTTGGATCTTCCGGAGTTGCCTTCATTGCTCAACGAGGGAGGTTTGTTTGTTTTGGGTCACACGAAACGTGACACGTTGAGCCTACCCGATTATTGGGTTGAAAAGAAAATGCTCAAGCACGGCGATACCGTGATGCGGTTTCTGCGACGGCCTTGATTGTGACGAATAATTTATGAAAACAATTATTTTTAGCGCGATCGCCATAATGTGTTGCAGCATGACCACGTTTGGAGCTGCGGATGCGAAACTTCAAAGCATCCTTGATATGGCCGTTCAAAACACGTTCCACAAATTCAAGGACCTCAAAACGAATGAACTCGCAGCGACGCTGATCGATTTACGCGACGCGGATAAGCCAGCCAAAGCAACCTTTCGCGGTGACCAGCAGATTTATCCAGCGAGCGTGATCAAGTTGTTTTACCTGGTTGCAATTCATCAGTGGATGGAAGACGGCAAAGTGCAGGATACGCCGGAGCTTCGTCGGGCGATGAAGGACATGATTGTCGAGTCGCTCAACGAGGCCACAGGGTTGGTCGTTGATACGCTGACGGGCACGACCAGTGGGCCGGAGATGCCGGAGAGCGCTCTGAAGGAATGGTGGGACAAGCGCAACGCGGTGAATCGATACTTTGCGAAGCTCGGGTACACGAATATCAACGCGAACAAGAAGCCGTGGTGCGAAGGTCCGTATGGACGCGAGACGCAGGCGATCAAGTTGTTCGAGCCCAAACGCAATGCGTTGACGACGGATGCGACGGCACGGTTGATGTCGGAAATCGCCCTGCACAAAGCCGTCACTCCGACACGTTGCGATCAGATGCTGGAGTTACTGCATCGCGATCCGTTCCAGAAAGACAGCAGCAGCAACGGACAGGCGCGCGGCTTCACCGGCATGGCTTTGCCTGAAGGTTCGAAGTTATGGTCAAAAGCAGGATGGACGAGCGAAACGCGACACGATTGCGCTTTCGTAGAATTGCCGAATGGCTCGAAGTTTGTGCTCGTTGTCTTCACGGTTAATCACGCCAACGAAAAGCAGATTATTCCGACCGTTGCCCGTGGCGTGATTGAAGCGTTAACCAAGTAGTTCGATCAAACAGCGACTTGCGACGTGAGACGACGTCGCGCAATCCATGTGTTCAACTGGTCGAGCACCACGGCCAACACGACCACTGCGCCAATAATAATTTGGCTATAGTTCTGGTCGATGTTGAGGATGACAATCCCGCTATTGATCATCTGAATGAGCAACGCGCCCAGCAGTGCCCCGAATGCTGAGCCGCGCCCACCCGATAGACTCGCGCCGCCTACAACAGCGGCTGCAATCACGTTGAGTTCGTAGCCCTGGCCGTCGCTTGAGGTAGCCGCGCCGTAATAGCCGAGCGCCAGCAACGCAGAGATGCCAGCGACGAGACCGGAGATGATGTAGACACTCAGTTTGACGCGCTCGACCCGGATGCCGCTGTATCGGCTGGCGAGTTCGTTGCCACCAATGGCGTAAATGCGACGACCGGCAGCCATCCGACTGAGGTAAACCGCGCCGACGACTGTCATTGCTAACATCATCAGCATTGGCGTCAGGCTCAAGCCGTTGAA
>JAQGOW010000522.1 GCA_028293405.1 Verrucomicrobiales bacterium | reverse complement strand
CGAAGTAAAACTTTGCCCGCACCATCCTTCCATCGGCACCGCTATCACCGGTGAAGGAACGCTCAAACAAATGTGGCAAAGCGAAGTGGCCAAACGCGTGCGCGAAGGCACACGCAAGTGCCGCCGGCTTTGCACCATTTCGTGTCTACGCCGTACTCCCCTCACCCACAAGGTCCGCACGTTCATCAAGCTCGCCTAACATCGCACTGGCGATTGAGGCGGTTCGAAGTAGCATCAAATGCGTGCCCCGCCCATTGGGCTGCGCACACCGATGAACTTATTGCAGGTCTACAACCGGCCTTTGGGAGGAGGAGGCGAAGAAGTTGTCGTCAGACAAACCGAAGCGGCATTTTCGTCCATTGGCATATTTAATACGGTTTGGTTCGACAGCGCCGAATGGACAGGACAAAACGCCCCACCGAAGTGGAAGCAGGCTTTCGGCACACTATACAACAACACAGCCGTCGCACGCTTGCGCGCTGCTCAGACTGAAGCCTCCGCGCGTGCTTGGATTTTCCACACCGTGTTCCCCGTCGGCTCACCTGCCCTTTATCACGAAGCACTGCGACAGAAAGTTCCAATTGTTCAATACATCCATAATTTCCGCCCTTTTGCATCGAGCGCCTTTGTTCGTAGCGACGATTCCGTTCCCATGAGTCGCAGCGGCGAACGCTTCATCACCGAAGTCCGCACCGGTGCATGGCAAAACTCAGCGTTGAAGACATTTGTTTTCGCCAGTGCATTAGCACTACTACGCGCTCGCTGGATGAAAGCGGTCAAGGCGTGGGCCGCGCCATCCGATTTCATGCGCCGGAAATTCATCGAAGCCGGCGTCAGTGAAAAACATATCTTCACCTTGCGTTATCCGTGGCAAGCCCGCCAACTCACCGCGCCGCGCGAGCAAGACTTCTATCTGTATCTGGGGCATCTGAACGATGCCAAAGGCATCAAAGTCATGATCGAAGCCTGGCACATACTTCGACAAAAACTCGCAACCAATGCTCCCCGTCTGCTCGTCGGTGGAACCGGGCCATTAGCCGATTGGCTTCGGCAACAAACAAAACTCAATCCTTCGATCGAATACACCGGCCCTATCTTCGGCGACGAAAAACAAAACGCGCTCGCGAATTGCCGCGCGATGGTCGTGCCGACTCTTTGCGCCGAATCTTTAGGCCTCGTCACCTACGAAGCTTACGACTATGCCAAACCCGTTTGCGCAGCACGCTCTGGAGCGTTAGAAGAAACTGTGAACAATAGCGAAACGGGCTTCCTGCACACGCCCGGCAAAGCCGAGGAACTAGCAGAGCACATAATTCAACTCGAAGCCTCCGAAATTCGCCGCCGAAACATGGGTCTACAAGGTCGCCTCTGGCTCGAAAAACAACCGACGCTCGAACAGTGGACCCAAAACTTTCAACAAATCATCGATTACGCTTTGGCTAACAAATAACCGCAGGGAGCGGCATCGGGACCATCTGCGAACTACTTTGCGGGTCGGCGTTTCAGCGCCTTGCGCCAGGACGCCGGCAACTGGTCAGTAACTTCAATATCAAAAAACGTCGGCTTCGATTCCGGAATACCGGCCTCACGAACCCATTTCGCCATACGGTTCAACCCATCCTCAAGCCCGATCGACTGGATTAAATCACCAAACATGGAACGGGCTTTCGCGTGGGAACACTGAACGGTGTGACATTCGTTGCGCTGCGGCAAAAATTTCATCGCGGCTTTTTCGCCCATTGCATTGCTGACCAATTTTGCCAGTTCGATGACTGGTGTCTTGCGGTTCGAACCCAAATTGAAGATCTGGTTCAGCGCCCCTTTGTGCGTCACCGACGCCGCCACGACCGGCGCAACCTCCGAAATATGCGTGAAGCTGCGCGTTTGTGATCCGTCTCCAAAAACCGTTAAAGGAATTCCCTGGAGAATCTGTTTCATAAAAATCCCGATGACATTGCGATAGGGATCCACAATGTTCTGCTTTTCACCGTAAACGTTGTGAAAGCGATAGATAATGAAAGGAAGTTTGAACAACCGCGCCGCAGCCTGTAGATCAAGTTCGATCGCATACTTCGCGATCGCATACGGATCCGCCGGCCTCGGCGATGTGATTTCAGTGGCAGCAGATGCCGTCTCGCCGTAAACGGCCGCCGAGGACGCAAATACGAAACACTTTACTGCTTTTGAATTTACCGAAGCATTTATCAGATTAATGCTCCCCAGAACATTGTTCTGGTAATTGAACGTGCGGATAAAATGACTGAGATTTTCGGCGGCGTAAGCAGCGAAGTGGAATACGTACGCAAACTTCTCCATGCGGAAAAGCTGCTCGATGAGTTCACGGTCCATGATTGAGCCGCGAACGAAATCCATTCCTTTGGGAATGTTCTGAAAAAACCCACCCGAGAGGTCATCCAAACCCACGACACGAAACCCGCGCGCTAGTAATTCGGCTGCCACATGTGAACCAATAAAACCCGCCGCACCGGTCACCAGCGCAACAGCCTGCCTTCGTTGAATAGCCATTCCTTGTTTACATAAAAGATGACACTCAACGGTTCCCGTAGTCAACGGTTTAGCCGTTGTAAACGGCATGCCCATCCCTGTTTCGTCAGCCTTGAATTGATTTCAATCACCGCTACCATGAATGCGCTCGGAGAATGACCGAAACCGCCACATCCTTGAAAAAAGTGCTAATCGGGCCAATTCTTTGCTCGCCGCATACGATTCCCCAATTTGTCGCGGAAATCCGGACGTTGCTCGCGGATCGCGCGCTGCAGCCCCGAACCGTCGCCTGCATAAATGCCCACGTCTACAACCTGGCCATGCAGGACCCCAAACTTCGCCAGTTCCTAAACGGGGTTCGCATTAATACCGCCGATGGTGCCGCCATCGTTTGGGCCGCCCAATTATGCGGAGGCAACATTCCCGAGCGTTGCAACATGACGGAGGCGTTCCGCGCCTTTCTTGAAAATGCCGCGATGCCGCACACAAAGGCAATCCTTGTCGGCTCAACGGACGAAGAGTGTCAGGCCGCGGCTCGTCACATTAGTTCAATGCAAAAGCATTGCGAAATTGTCGCGACCTATTCCGGCTTTCTCGACGAAGCGGCGTACAAAAACGTGTTCCACCAACATTGCGACGCTGACTTCATCCTGATGGGCATGAGCACCCCTCGTACCGAATACACCGCTGAATGGGCCGCTTCAATTTGTCCGGATGCAATCGTTTGGGTCATCGGCGCAGGCACAATCCGCATATTTGCCGGGACAATGATCGAAGCTCCCGTGTGGATGCGCCGCGTCGGCTTACAGTGGCTGCACAGATTATTCTCTGATCCGCGCGCCCTATGGAAACGTTACATTATCGGCAACCCTCGATTCATTCTTCACGTGTTGCAAGCCCGCTTTGCGCGCTCAACCACTAAAGCGTAAGCCGGGGAACGGTTACGCCCGCAGGCATCAGAATTGCATCATGACCACGTCGCCGCTGGGCAATGTCTCCCTCAATAGAACCGTCATCCTGAAGGAACAACAACTTGTATCCAGTAGGCACTAAACCGCAAATTTGTTCATCGCTCAACCAAATGTGTTCAAACACAACAATCGGAAGTTTTCGCAAAATGGTTTCGCGAAATCCGGAGAACACTTCCGGCTCAAAGCCTTCCACGTCAATTTTCAGAACGTCAGGCGCAGGCAATTGCTCCAGGCTCATCAACGAATCGCCGCGACGCACCGCCACGCTGATCTTCTGGCCGTCCGCGAGCGAACGCGTCATCGACCCCACCAAACTATCGCTCGCTGAAATATTCATTTCAATTGCGCCGTCCATGCTTCCCAAGCCACACCCATGCACTGTAACGGTGTTACAGTCCTCAAAAAACTTTCGCAACGCTGCGTTCATCCGAGGATTGGGCTCGAACGCCTGGATCGACTTGAGCTGGAAGCGCGGGTGAGCAAAGTATCCGCTGACAAAACCCACATTAGCGCCGACATCCCATAAAACAGCGCCGGGACGCAAAACCGTCTCCAAAAATTTAAACAATGCGCGGTCGTTATCGTACTCGTTAAGCCGAAAAATCTTCACCATCCCAAACGCTGCCTTGTCGCAAAAATCGAGATAAGCAGTACCCACATTCCGAACATCGAACGGAAATGCCCTCAACCGCGGCAAAATCTTGGCAAAGACCCGAATCAACATCCCACCGCCCGGAAGCTTCAATTTGCCGCCCCACCAGATCCAAAATTCAACCAACAATTTCGCCATGCGCTCACTAGAATTACCGGCGCCGTGACGGCTGTCCAACGGAAACGAAGGAGACCAAAAACAACTTTGCGATAACAGAACTGTTTATTGTCCAAACCGTCGGTTCATAGTCGTTGTCGGCCTGGTTCGAACGTGATTGCTGGAACCAGAAAGGCGCACCGCCTGCGGTTCCAACACCAAACGTGGTGGCCTATGCAAAGCGTGCTCGGAGGTAGCTGTATTACAGGTTTCGGACAAACACCCTTTTATTTTCCGTATCGGAGGCCTTTGCATTACCCACAAGTGGCGTCCTGCTTGGCTCTTCTCTTTGTGCTTGGGTGCAACGTGGAGCGCAGGCAATTGGAAACCAAATTAGGTTGGAGCGACTGCTCCCCAACGGCTCCGTCGCGCCTGACGGGTGCCTGCCGTCAGGCTGACGGGTCAACTCAGTTGCAACCCATTGACCATCAATATTCCTGACGGCCTGACGGGTCTAACCCCCCGTTGGGGGGGTGGCGGTTCCGATTCCCCGGTTACTGATTGTACTAAATCAGCTGCTTGGGACGGCTCTGACCGGTTCTGACCCGTCCCGCGGGACGGGTTAAAACGCTAAAACACCAATGTTTACGGGCCTTGGGACGGGGTGACGGGTCCAGAGGGGGGTAAAGGGGGGTCGGGGTATTCCACCTTCAAACGTTCCGCGCGAGCCCCACGTTGCGGTCGAGCTCCGATTTTTTTTTATTTATTTTCGAGACTACCCTCGTAACTGTCCAACCCCCCTTGGTAAAGTAGAAGCCCATGAATGTCTACAAACAGTCTGGCCGCCCACACACTACGTCCTTGTTCCCCAACGAATATGAAAAGTTGTATAACAAATGTACAGAAAGTTCAGTTTTAGCCGGTCGCCCGCAAAAAAACGGGAAAAAAGTACTCTTAAGTACTTTTAAGTACTCAGAAGCACTCTGGGCCCGACTGAAATGCTGCTTTCGGGTGGCTCAGTCTGCTTTTCGGTGCGGCGTTCACGTTCCCAAAAAACCCGTTTTCGCTTCCTTTTACCTCCTTTAGTTAACCTTTTTGACCCTAGCCCGATGAAAACTGCACTATTTCTGCACCATTTCTGCCTCGTCTTTCAGAAATTCCCGAACCGGACGTTCCGAGCGGAACCCTTGGTTCCCTGGCGATTTGGTAGATAACAGCTCCTTACTCCCAAAATATATGACCCAAAATGACCGGAAATGACCCAACATTACTTTTGCTCGATCAACTCGGCCGCATTCGATCGCGAGATACCCAAACTCCTAACCCCTAACTCGAAGACAATGGCAAAAAGATTATTGCACTACCCTGGAATGCCTTTTAATGCCCTTGAGGAACCTTTACTAACTGACACTGACTCATCACTCACCACCAACCACGTCACGCTGAGTCGCCCAACTTGGCGGCTTCGTCGGCAAGTCCGACGGAGATCCTTGATTTTATCCACAATCGGCAGAGGCTTACAGCGACTCAACGATCTCTCTGAGGCAGTCTCAATCACCCAACGTTGTGGGTATTGCAAAGCCGTATCGGAGCGCCTCAAGGTCCAACCGTCCAACCGTCGTTTGTCATTCCTAAACCCGCCACGCAGACTCTCTGGCGATTTATCAAAAGGGTTTGGATGCGCCGAGTTTGTTGATCGTGTTGTAAATGTCGCCGCGCATGATTTTTCCGTCGGCGGCGTTGACGTTGAATTTTATGTTCATCTGCATCACCGGCTTGAGGTTGTCGATCTGCAGGAAAACAGAATGGCCATCGGGCAAGAGCTTGGCGGAGGTGACGTTGACGGTGTCGTGACCTTCAGTATCCGGTTTGTCGGTCAGGTAATCTTTGGACCCGTATTTCTTTTGGTAGTGATAGTTCCATTGTTCAATTGAATAGCTTCCCGTGTCCTCGGCTGTAGAACGATCAAGCGCCTGAGTGAAACCGAGCTCGATACCGTTGCTATAGGCGTGAAGTTGAGTTGGCAGGTACACGTTTTGACCGGTGTAGCGCACGCGTTGAAGGCTGCCGTCCTTTACAGCTTTTGTCTCCCAACCGAGCGAGCCGGCAACATAGATCTGACCATCCTGCTTGCGAAATGTCCCGCGCATCGCGCCCGAAAGGAAATTTGGTTTCATCACGAATACCCCGCCTTGCGCGACGCCGGCGACCACTTCACGCAATGTCAGCATCATCTCGCATTTTCCGTAAGAGAGATGGAGCAGTTGGTCTTTTAGCGGCCCCCACTTGTCGCTCGTGACCCAAACCTGGCCACCGCTGGAATTATCAACGCTGTGCGGGATCCAACAAAGTGGTTGATCGTAACCAAGCGGGCGTTCGGGTGTGGTTTTCGGTCCGCCAAAACCATACCAACCATTCGGCTTGATTTCGCAGATGACGGATGCTGGCGTCCATTCGCCTTGTTGCGGCGAGACGGTGATAACTCCAGTGGGACTGACGGACATTCCGTTTGGATTACGAAACCCGGCCGCGATCGCGGTGCCGGTTTGGCCATCGCTACTGACGCGGTGCAGCGCGATTTCATCGACGTAATAAAAATTCCCCTGGGCATCTGTCTCGAGACAAGCAACGAACTTGTGACGCTCGGCCAGCGTATCGATGCCGCCGTAGAAATTTTCGTAACTGTCCGCTTCGCCGTCGCCATTCAAGTCGCGCAGGCGGGTGATTCGATCGCGACCGACGACGTAGATTTGGTTTCGCACAACCTTCACGCCGAGTGGTTGGTAAAGCCCGGTCGCGAAGCGGTGCCAGCGGATATTTTTGAGAGTGTCGTCGATTCCGCTAACCGTCCAAACATCTCCGTGAACAGTGCATACGACCGCGTCACCATTTCCCAAAAAATCCAAGCCGGTAATAAACATCAAAGCCTTATCCGGATTGTCGTACGGCACCGCGATGGTATCGACGACATACGGTTCGTTCGACGGCGGTGCAACCTGACCAACGGTTTCGATGGTTTTCCAATGAGCCGGTCCTGGTCGGCTCAGTGCCTTCAAGTCTTCAGGTGCTTTGCTGGCGTTGACGAGCGCAGCGAACGCATTGAGGTCATCGGCTTTGCATGAGGTAAAGAAAAGCTTCGAGCGTTGCACGCCTGAGTGCGGGCCGAAGGTCAGGACAAAATGATTTTCGCTGACGCCGAGTTTGACCTCGGGATTTCCGGTCGCCATGGCAGCGAATAATTGTCCGTTGTCTTCATAATACGCGATCTGTGAAGTTCCGACCGTTCGAATGAGTGGATGACTGTTTGTCGGCACCGTCACAATGATCAGGTTCAGCGGTCGTTCGCTCGGTTCAATTTCGAAGCTGCGGACAAACGCCGATGCCGTGGAATTCGTTTCAAACCACGGCGATTCCAGCACGCTTGCTGCGAGAACATTGTAAGACAAAACCACGCGTTTACCGCTAAGCGAAAAACCGCGATAGCGAACCGGGAAGTTCCAGGGCTCAGGTTGTGACACATGATAGGTCACTGTGCCGGCGATCTCCGGCGGCGTGACGACGCCATATTTTGTGGGCACAAAGTGAAGGAACGAACCTGTCCAAGCCAATCGCATCGCACATGCGGCCATGTCGTAACAAACGGCCGCTTCGTTGTTGTCACCGACTTTTATCGAAAGTGCTTTGACGACGGTGAGGTTGCTTTGTTGGATGCTTGAGGAGACGAATTGGCCGAGGTCGGTCTTGTTCCAGCGTTCATCTCGCCACGAGGCATCGCGATCAACGGGACGAACCTCCGACGCAAACGCCATGAAAATCGCGAGAAACACTAGCGGGAAAGCAAATCGCATGGCAGGAACGTTAAGCGTTTGCGCTGCAATGCTAAAGAAGATTTGGCATGACCGGGAAAAAAGCTGACCGCAATCAAGGCAGGCGTTTTCTGACCTTTCCAATTTGTTTACGAAGTGATTTAATCTATTTTGGTTAGTAGCAACGATGAATCAGCGCAAAACAGTGTATTTCGACAATAACGCGACGACGCGGGTTGCACCCGAAGTGTTCGACGCGATGGCTCCTTATTTGCGCGATTTTTATGGGAATCCTTCGAGCGCTTATCGGTTCGGCAGCCAGGTTGGAAAAGACATCGAAGCGGCACGCGAAAAAGTCGCAAAGCTGATTGGGGCTGACCCGAAGGAAGTGATTTTTACGAGCTGCGGCACGGAAAGTAATAACGCCGCACTTCACAGCGCGCTCGTAACGCAACCGAAGAAAAAGCACATCGTTACAACTGCCGTTGAACATTCGGCGATTATCAAACATTGCGACTTTTTGCGGAAGCAGGGTTACGAAATCACGCTCCTACCGGTCGACGCCGATGGGCAGCTTGATTTGCATCTGCTCGACAAATCGATTCGTCCCGACACGGCGATTGTTTCCGTGATGTGGGCGAATAACGAGACCGGCATCGTTTTTCCGATCGAAGAAATCGCGGCGATTTGCCGGATGCACGATGTGCTGTTCCACACGGACGCAACTCAAGTGCCTGGCAAGATGGCGATTGATGTCAACGCACTCGGCGTCGACATGCTGACGCTTTCTGCGCACAAGCTGCATGCGCCAAAGGGGATTGGCCTGCTCTATGTGAAAAAGCGGACAAAGTTTCAGCCTTATCTTATCGGCGGCCATCAGGAGCGTGGCTTCCGCGGCGGCACTGAAAACGTCGCGAACATGATTGCGTTTGCACGCGCGGCGGAATTGGCAACCGAACATCTTCACGACGAGAACACCCGTGTTCGTGCGCTCCGCGACAGACTGGAAAATGGAATTCTCAAATCGATTCCGAATACAGTTCGCACCGGCCCGAAAGAACCGCGTTTGCCCAATACAAGCAACATCGGGTTTGACGATTGTGAAGCGGAAGCAATTTTGATGCTGCTGGACCAGGCGGGAATTTGCGCGTCGAGTGGCTCAGCGTGCACGACCGGTTCACTTGATCCTTCGCACGTTCTAACAGCGATGGGTATCAAGCCCATGCGCGCGCGTGGTTGCATTCGTTTCAGCCTTGGAATTTATAATACGGAAGAAGAAGTCGATTACGTGCTGCAGCAGTTGCCGCCAATGATCGCGAAACTGCGCGAGCTTTCTCCCGTTAAACAAACCGAGTCACATCGGAAGCACGAAACCTCTTTTGCGGAAACTACTACTCGCGCCAAGGTCGCGTGAGGAGTTCCTCAACTAAAGTATGAACCCTAAACCTCATGTAGCAGTTGTCGGCGCCACTGGCGCTGTCGGTATCGAAATGATCAAAACGCTGGAGAAGCGCAACTTCCCGGTCGGCAAGTTGACTTTGCTCGCCTCGGCGCGCTCGGTCGGCAAGACGCTGACTTATCGCGGCCAGACTCTTACCGTTGAGGAACTGACTAAAGACTCTTTTGCAGGCGTCGACATCGCGCTGTTCAGCGCTGGTGGGAGCATTTCCAAGGAATACGCACCGATCGCGGCGAAGGCGGGTTGTGTGGTCGTCGATAATTCGAGCGCGTTCCGCATGGACGATTCCGTGCCACTCGTGGTGCCGGAAATCAATGCCGCGGACATCAAAGGTCACAAGAACATCATCGCCAATCCAAACTGCACGACGGCGATCACGTTGATGGCGCTGTATCCCTTGCACAAAGCGTTTGGGGTGAAGCGCATTTTTGCGTCGAGCTACCAGGCCGTTTCCGGAACCGGTGCGAAGGCGATTGAAGAATTGAAGCGCCAGGTGGAAGAAGTCGTTGCCGGCCAACCAGTGACCAAGGAAGTTTATCCGCACCAAATCGCGTTCAATGTTTTGCCGCACGTCGATGTATTCCTCCCGAGCGGTTACACGAAGGAAGAGGAGAAGATGGAAAACGAAGGCCGCAAGATCATGCATCACCCTGGATTCCGCGCGAGCGTGACCTGCGTGCGTGTGCCTGTTTATCGCGCGCACTCCGTTGCCGTCAGCGCTGAGTTCGAAAAGCCGGTGACCGTTGAAGCGGCTCGCGCCGTCCTGTGCAAAGCTCCTGGCCTCGACGTGGTCGACGATCCCGCAAAGAAGGAATATCCCCTGCCCCTTTACGCGGCGGAAAAGTATAACTGCCAGGTCGGCCGTTTGCGTAAAGACAGCGCGCTCGATAATGGCTTGTGCTTCTGGGTAGCTGGCGACCAATTGCTCAAAGGCGCAGCGCTCAACGCGGTGCAGATTGCCGAAGAATTGTTGAAGTAAGAATTCGTAAAACGAAAAGCGCGAGCGCATCAAAAAACGCTCGCGCTTTTTTCGTGTAGTGTCAGAAGTTGGTATATTACTTCGGCTGCGTTGTTTTTGCGCTGACGCTGGTGATGTGCGCCGCTTTAGTCGCGTCCATTACTTTGATGATCTGGCCAAAAGGTGCGTCCGTGTCCGCATTGATATAGACGCTGACTTTCGGATCACGCTTCGCGGCGTCGATCAACGCGCTTTGCAGTTGCTCCATCGTCACCGGATCTT